>JBCCQC010000159.1:0-8266 GCA_039024535.1 Chloroflexota bacterium | reverse complement strand
GGGCAATTGACCTCGCCCCTGCATCCATATGACCAACAGAGCGCTCCCCTGTGAATTTTGCACGTCCATGTTTTGCTACCATGTCTTTTGTATCTTCTGCCCCGTGCATCGCCGCCAGAGCCGCCTGTTCCCAGCCAGCAGCAAGCGTTTCTGTTGCAACAAAGGCATCAACCGCAGGGCTTAACGCATCAATCATCGTCTTATCCCCAACATCGGATTTGCCGCGCTGCTTAACACCCTGTAGCCCGGCCTGCAAAAGTTCATCACAATCTGACTTTGATAGTGCTGCCCTGTCTCTGGTTGTCATGGCAGCCTTCAGGAAGAACGTGCCATACAATGCACCGGAGGCACCGCCCATGCGGTTCATCAATGTGCTGGCGGTGGTCTTCAAAATCGTCATCACATCCGGTTCGCTCAACTGGTTGATGTCAGCGGCAGCAGATGAAAACGCTGTACTGATTCCTGTTCCATGATCGCCATCACCGAGTGCCAGATCAAGCGCGTTGAGCATATCAGCGTTGTTATGGATATGCACGGCAATCGTATCGACAATGGCGATTAGATGTTGTGCTGTCACTTTAGCGCTCATAATTTTAGATACGCTCCATTGGCAGGGGCATCCCATAACGCTTTGAGTTCATCATCAACACGACACAGCGATAGCGCAAAACCTGCCATCTCCTGTGTTGTAGCATATGGCCCGATCCACGATTTATAGACGTTAATGCTGTTATCTGCCAGTATTTGCGCGACGCGATTATAGAGGATAAAAAGTTCCATCAAGGTCATACTGCCACTGTTATTGAGCATCACCAGCACATCATCACCTGATTGAAATGGCAGGTCTTCGATGATGCGCGGTAACATCAAGTCGATGGTTTCATCTGCTGATGCGACCTTCTGCCGCCCAAAGCCCACTTCTCCATGAACGCCCGTCCCGATTTCCATCTCATCGTCGGGGAGTTCAAACATGAGTTCACCTGTTATGGGATTGGTGCAAGATGTCAGTGCCATTGCAAGCGTGCGCGTGTTATCCCGAATTTTTTCTGCGATAGCTTTGCACGCGTTCAGGTCGTCGCTTTGCTCTGCGAATGCGCCCAGCATCTTCCATACAAAGAATAACCCCGCTGTGCCACGACGCTCTGATTCGCTACCTTTTGGTGCGCTGGAAATATCGTCGTACAACACCACCATCTCAACATTGTCTATGCCTTCCATCTCGCACAGTTCCAATGCCATTTCCGCATTCATTAAATCCCCTGCATGGTGCGATACACACACCAGCACACCAGCCCCTCTATCGGCAGCTTTGATGCCTTCAACGATGCGCTCAGGCCCCGGTGCGGTGAATATCTCACCCGCGATGTTAACATCAAACAGGCCCTCACCAATCAGGCCAATCATTGCAGGCTCATGACCGCTACCATTGCCAATCACCAGACCAACCTTGCCCTCAGCCTTGGGGTTGCGTCGCACGATCAATCTGTTGTCGGTCAGTTGCACAATGTCGTGGTACGCTGCCACAAAACCAGAGAGCATATCACTGAGGATATTTTCAGGCTGATTAATCAGTTTTTGCTTACGTGCGCTCATGTGGTCTCCGTCTGTGCGAGAGGTGTGAAATACATCAGGTGTAACGGATGATGCACAGGTTCATCAACGTAATTGACCTTTACACGCATCCCGATATGAACTGCTTCGACATCCGTTTTGAGAATATGCGGAAAGAGTGTCGATGCGCCATCGAGTAATACATATGCCATGATAAAAGGTTTCTCTAAATTCTGCACATCATCATTGCTCTGTGATGCAAAATGCAAAACTGAAAATGTTTTTACCGTGCCTTCACCTGATAACGCAACCCATTCAGTGATGTCGTAACACGTCGGGCAAAAGGGTCGCGGCGGCGCGTACACTTTAGAACAAGCCCCGCATTGTGTCGCCATGAACCGTCGATTCTCAAGTTCCAGAAAGAATCGGGAAGTCTTCCCGAGTGTGTACCTGTAGCGTTGCGTTAACTCTACTGTGATGCGCTCAATCTGGCGAAAATCTGCCCATACATCACCGTCAGTCGTTTCGATGAGTTGGGTATCGAGTTTGGATGCTACCTCAGGCATGGTTAATCCCGTCGCTCAAAAACATTGACAACGCTAATTGACGCAATGCCTGCATGTGTATCTGTGATACCACATTTCGCATTTTTTACCTGCCGGCGCTCATCAACCTCGCCCCGGAGTTGTTGAACAACTTCCAGCGCTTGCAAAATACCTGTCGCCCCAACGGGTGCGCCCCGCCCCAACAGTCCACCACTGGTATTGACGGGTAGCGCACCATCTAAATCAAACATGCCGTCAGCAATTGCCCTACCACCATCGCCCTGTTCCACAAAGCCTAAGTCCTCTACTGCCTGGACTTCAACACCGCTATAGCTATCGTACAATTCGGCAACATCAATTTGCTTCATGGGGTTTGTGATACCTGCCATCGTGTACGCTGCCCGTGCAGCATGTTGTTTTGCGCGGAAGTTCGTTATTTCAGGATAGCGATCACCTAAACGCATGGTATCTGTAGCGCAACCTGTCGCTGTGAAGTAGACGTGTGGGCGGTTATCAAATGTTGTGCTGTGTGTTTTCGCCCATTCCTCTGTAGCCAGCAACATGCAAGCTGCACCGTCACTCAGCAAACTACAATCGAGTAGTTTATAGGGTTCAGCAATAGGGCGAGACTGCATGACATCATCCAGCGTGATGTCCATTGGCTTCTGGGCAATAGGGTTGTAGTGGGCGTTGTGGCGATTGCGAACAGCGGTGTGCGCGAATTGTTCCTCGGTGGTGCCATAGGCTGTCATATGGGCTTGCATCATCGCCGCGTAGAAGCCTGTATATGTACCACCGACCATGTATTCCCAATCCACATCTGCTGAGAGTGCAAATAATTGGTTCGCTGTGGCAGATGACACACCACGCCCGTTCTTCTCGCAACCATACACCAGTACAGAGTCACACAAGCCACTTTGCAGATATGCCCATGCTGTTCGCAGAGCAAGTGCGCCAGTTGCCCCACCACCTTCAATGCGGATATTTGGTTTTGGGATCATGCCAATGGTATCGTGCAGGATTGCACCCAGCGTCATTTGTAGATTGAAGTGATCGCTCTCGTAGCTGGTGATGCCATGACTGACAGCAGCAAGTGTCTCGATACCTGCATCACCCATGCAAGCAAGCACCGCCTCCACCATCAAGTCGCGAGGGGTTGCGTCAACGCGCTCAGATGCGATACGAGTCGCACCACAGCCAACGACAACAGGTGGATTTGCCATTAGCCACACGTCCAACAAGCAAAAGCGGGCGTATCTTTATCTGGAGTAAAACGAGTGAGTTCAATAAAAAACATAACTTTTGTGAAATTTTAGATTGGAATTGAGGGTAGCCAATTTCTAGTATTTTGTCAAACAGATTGCTCTATCTGTCAGGGTAATCGCATGAAAAATAGATATGGGAGATAATGGCAATCAAAAAGGAGACCAGCGGGGTCAGAAACGGAATCCATAAGCCTTCAGGAATCCTACCCGACCCGCGAGTAGAGGGAAAATGTGATTGACCTTGCGGTAACAGTAGCACTTTCTATCTATGACCCAGAATATCCTGCTTTTACATGTATCCTGAATTGACCACGGTGTCAGATTGATGTGGCAACTTTATGCTCAAAGTGACAAATCCCGGAGGCAGCACCATAACAGAGCGGACTACGCATCATCTTCATTTTGTGGATCAAGGGCATCACCAAGCCAGTCTCCCAGCAAATTGATTCCGATAGCTGTAATCGAAATGGCTATTCCGGGATAAATTGCCATCCACGGAAAGATAGTGAGATACTGTCGTCCAAGCGCCAGCATATTGCCCCAGCTTGGCACCTCAGGGGGCACACTCAATCCAAGAAAGCTCAACCCGGATTCATAGAATATCATTGCGGACATTTCAAAAGTGGCAACAGTAATCAGAACCCGCAGCAAGTTCGGGAAGATGTGAAAGAACAGAATCTGATAGTTGTTCGCTCCGAGGCTACGCGCAGCCTCTACATATTCCTCGTTTCTGAGGCGCAGCACCTCACCGCGCGTAATGCGTGCAAAAATCGGGGAATCCGTCACGCCGAAAATCAGAATCACATTGATGAGGCTGCGTCCAAGAATGGTAGCGACGACGATCACAAGAATCAAATACGGCACGGATAATATCAGATTGACGACTGCGCTAATTGCTGCGTCCACCCGTCCCCCGAAGAGACCAGCCACCATCCCTGCTGTGACCCCGATAGACATTGCCAGCAGGACGCCAAAGATGCTGACCGTCAGTGACACTCGTGAGCCATAGACAATACGTGTGAAAATATCCTGCCCTAACTGGTCAGTTCCCAGCAGGTGATCCATCGAGCCACCTTCTACCCATGCGGGTGGTAGCCGTGCCGAAGAAAAATCGCCATCTGTCGGGCCATACGGCGCAATAACATCTGCAAAGACGGCAACCACGATAATGATGAGTGTCAACAAAAGTCCGACCTGAGCGCCAAAATCTGACCTGAACTGACGCCACAAACCAGACCACACCCCACGCTGCGATGATGTTGCGTCAGCTTCCAGAATGGCAGGGTTAATCGCTGTTTTGTTCATTGCTGCCGAATCCTTGGATCAGTGATGCCGTATAGTATGTCCGTTAGTAGATTTACACTGATCGCAAAAATAGCAATGAATATCGTTATCGCCTGCACAAGGGGAAAATCGCTGTTCTGGATGGCGTCGTTGAGCAGCCGCCCCAATCCCGGCCATGAGAAGATGGTTTCTATATAGATGGAGCCACCGAGCATGTAAGTAAACTGAATGCCGATCACACTAATCAACGGAATCAGGGCGTTCGGGGTAATGTGCCGTATTGTGACGTGGGCGGGGTTCAGGCCTTTTGCGTGGGCCGTGCGTACATAATTGCTACGCCGTGCTTCCAGCACAGCAGAACGGGCAACACGGACAAATTGCCCCATCGCAAGCAGGCTGAGCGCGAAAGCAGGCAGGATAATGGATCGAAAGCCGTCCCGACCAAAAGTGGGGAACCACCGTAACCTTACACCGAACACCACGATGAAGATCATCGCCAGCCAGAAATTAGGAACTGTTTGCCCGATTAAAGCTGTGAACCGTGCGAGATAATCAACAATGGTGTTTTGATACATACCGCTCACAATACCAAGCGGAACACCGATCACAATAGCGATGAGAAGTGCCCCAATAGCGAGTTCAAAAGTTGCGGGCAAGCGTTCCATCAGGAGCGCGAGATTAGGCTGATCCAGACTGAGCGACGTTCCCAGATCCCCGCGTAACACGTCAGATAGATAGTCAACCAATTGAACCCACGGCGGGCGGTCAAACCCCAGTTCCTCACGAATCCGTTCGACTTCTTCGACCGAGGCCTGTCTTGAAACCATCAAAGATGTAGGGTCTCCGGTGAGGCGTATCATAAAGAAGACGAGAATGAGCACACCAATGAGTAGCGCCACAGATTGTAGCAACCGGTTCAGGATAAAGTGCGTCATGTGATGATGCCGACACAGCTTGATAGATTAGAGGCGATGATACGCTCCTTACGGCATTGATTGACAGGGGCAGACATGACGCTCAAAGTGGCAGGAAAGTCTGTGAACGCTCAACAGCGGGCACCTGATAGCGAATTTCAGATGTCCTGACTGGTGGATACCTCATCATAACAGAGAGGATACACACAGCGTGTACCTTCTCTGAGGTGAGGTTTATGCTTACTCGCTCACAGTGATGGTGTTCACACGATACATTTCGGCACCATTGGGGGCATAACCTTCTACCCGGCTGGCAACACCCTCGAAGGAGTTTGCCGCGTAAAGGTAGATGAACGGTGGATTCTCATACATGTATGCGTGTAGATCCGTGTATAACCCGGCGCGATCAGTCGCTTCCATTGTCGTGAGCAGTTGTGACAGGAAGTCCGTGATCGTATCGTCTTCCCATGTGTTGTAATAGTTGCCCGGCGTCAGCGCCCCGCCGAGACGATTCATGGGTTCAGGAGCATCCGGTGCGCTCCAACTATCCACATACATCAACCCCACGGAACCATACTGAGGTTCGCTCCAGTAGCTACCACTTGTCTCAAATTCCAGTGCGATATCGATACCGATACTGCTGAGGTCACGCTGAATAGCGAGGCAAACTTCATTGATGTTGAGATACGCATCGGTCGGGCAGCCCATGGATAGTGACAAACCCTCACCATCGGGGTAACCCGCTTCGGCAAGTAACTCCAGCGCAAGCTCTGGATCGTGTGGGTATGGTTCAATTTCTTGATTAAAACCGAGGTTGCTTTCAATCAGGAACCCGCTAATCAGCACGGCCTGCCCGCCGAACAATCCCTGAACAATACCGGGGCGGTCAACGGCATAGTTCAATGCCTGCCGTACAAGCACATCTTCTGTAGGGGCACCTTCCCCGGCGCCAACATTCTTAAAGCCGACATAGTAGACGCGGTCTGCCGGGTAGGAGAGAACGTTCACGTTGTCCAGCCCCTCAAGTGTGGCGGCAAGGTCAGCATCCAGTCTGGGTGCAATATCAATCTCGCCTGTTTGAACTGCTGCAAGCCGTGTGGTCGCATCCGGGATAATGCGGAAGACGAGGTTGTCAACGCCGGGTTGCCCCTCTGCCCAGTATTCGGTGTTGGCTTCGTAGACGATGCGGTCGCCGGTTGTGCGATCGGCAAATTTGAACGGGCCTGTACCGACAGGTGCTGTACCCAGCCCTTCTACGCCGACCTCATCTGCATAAGCAGGCGGGATAACTCCCCATCGTTGATCCATCCGGTTCAAGAGGAAGGGGGCAGGTTCTGCTGTTTTTACAATGATGGTGAAATCGTCAACAATTTCGATAGACTCGACAATGGAAAAGTCCTGTACCCAGTCGTTTGTCTCATCAATACCAAGTTCCCACGTTTTGACTACAGCCTCGGCATTAAATGGCTCGCCGTTGTGAAACGTAACCCCTTCACGCAGGTTGAACGTCCATTCGAGGTCGTTCTCAGATAGCGTCCAATCGGTTGCAAGCAGTGGTTGTACAGCACCCTCATTGTCAATAAACACAAGGGAATCGTAGAGCGGCAGCGCGGCATTGCGTGCCGTTATATCGGCACCGCGCGGGAGATAGAGTGATGTTGGATCGTTGGTGAGTGAAATCGTTAATGTACTGGCGTTCTGGGCTACAGCACCCGTCACTGCCGTAAGCAAAAGGAATATCAACAGGAACAGACTGATTTGTTTCTTATACATAGGGTCTCTTTTTGTTTTACGAGATTAAGATTATAACGTGTTCTGGGAGGTGATGCAAAGTGCAGGCGGACGCGATCAGGCGCCTGTGCCAGCACATGAGCCATCGCAGGGGCTGTCATGGGGCATATATGCTGTCCAGAGCAAAGGCACGGATGCCCCGAAAGCCCTCTATGATGTTCCCTGCATGTCGGTAATTTTAACCATTACGGTGATGATAATGCGGAACACCCCGGTAAGCACATTGACTCAGAAACGAAGCAAATCTGGCAGCACGCCGTGTTGTAGCCAGCGTTGCCACATGCGGGTACCCCTCCCTCACACATTCGTCTGCATGGAGATTATAGCGCATTTTTTCCCGCTTCCCTGCGTTAAAATAGGCCACCCTGACCCGAATTACATGCGAGGACACCCCACCATGCCACGCCTACGCGACCTTAACCCCGATCTCTCGGAGCACATGCCAACCGGCCCACTGAACGCGATTACCGATGTGGGCGGTGTGCGTGTGGGCCATGTTACCCTCGCCCCGGACGATAAACCGCACATCCGTACCGGCGTGACTGCCGTACTGCCCCACGGCGGCAATCTGTTCCACGAGAAGGTGTATGCTGCCGTCCACGCTATGAACGGGTTCGGCAAAGCGACGGGATTTGAGCAGGTGCGTGAATTGGGCACAATAGAAGCACCGATTGTGCTGACCAACACCCTGAGCGTGGGCGCGGCGCTGGATGCGACTTTCGCGTGGATGGTGCAGCACAACCCGGAGATTGCCCATAACGGCGGAGGTTCTGTGAATGTGCTGGTGGCTGAGTGCAACGACAGTTACCTGAACGACATGCGCGGCTTCCACATTACAGAGGAGCATGTGTGGACGGCTATCGAGAGCGCGTCCGGGGGTCTGGTAACAGAAGGGGCCGTGGGTGCAGCTACCGGC
>JBCCQC010000158.1:0-8277 GCA_039024535.1 Chloroflexota bacterium | reverse complement strand
GTTACTTATCATTCCACCGCTGAAGTGGTTCGACAACCCACCCCCGAGTACGGAGAAGTCATAAAGGCATAGCAAACACAATATTCTCTGTGTGTTTCAAACATCAACTGACACCCCCCGCAATCCACGCAACACACCCCGCTTGAATCCACTCAAGCGCAACAGCCACGCAATTTACAGAGATGCTAATGACCCATCGTGTTAAAAATTCATAAAGTTTTCATACCTTCTAGCGCCATCTATCATTATAATACGACCGTATTTTCATTAAGCACAGATTATAGAACATGTGCTGCTAGCAATATCGACCTGAGAAAATATGTATCATGTTTCTATAAGCATTTCGAAAAGACTGTACACCGATCCGCGCAGGCGATGCCCATGCATTGCTGCCGGGGATCATCGTGGTGTTATTGTCAGTCATGGTCGGTTCTCGCTCGGATGGAGTAGCCACGCTCACTTCGTCCGGTGTTCGCATATTTAATTTTGATCCTGTTTCGTATAGCTGGCGATAATTTAGCCACAATATCCTGAAGGTACTGTCATATGGCAACTGTCAACACACTCATTGCACCAAAGACACTCATCCAGGCCCTGCTAATTTTCTCCCTCGTTTTGCTGGTCATAAGCTCCACCCTCGGCCTCACTATTGCGGCTATCGGCATGGAAGAATCGCCCGGCGCACTCATAACGGCCTACCGCTTTGTAGACTTTGACGGCGAAGAAAACCTGATTTCTTTCTTCTCCATGTCACTGTGGGTCGTCGTCAGTGTCCTCTGCGCCCAGGTTCAATCGCTGGCGCGGAGCCGTCGTGAGCGCATCTACTGGAGTCTGCTGGCTGCTCTATTCATCGTACTGGCTATGGACGAGTGGCTCGGCTTCCATGAGAAGATGGCACCAATAACCGCAGACCTGCTGAACATCACCCACATGCCCTTTGCATGGGTAGTACCGGCGACTATCGGCGTTGTGGTATTTGTCGTGTGGACGATACCGTTCATGCGCATGTTGCCCGGGAACATCTCTCGTCTGTTTCTGGCAGGCGTCACAATCGTTGTCGCCGGTGCCATCGGGTTCGAAATTCCGGGTGGGTTTGCCTTTGCAACCTACACAAACGACAGTGCTATCTACCGGGGGCTTGTGTTAATCGAGGAATCGCTGGAAATTATCGGCGTCATCACCCTGTTATATGCCGTGTATAGCTACATGATCGACCTGCTGAGCAGGGCACCTTCTACCGTGACCGCATCCGAGAGCGACAGCACAGAATCCAGAGCCGGAGACGGCATGGAGACCGTCTCCGTCCGCTAATTGCGTGATCGGGCGTTTACGCCGTTTCTGGCGTAAACGCCATGAGCATCGTCCATTTGCCCTTCTGCACGGTCTTGCCATCCTGGTTCACAATTTTGACGCCCATCACCACATTACCACCGCCCAGCCGCGCCATTGGCTTCAGTTCTTTCACCTCCAGCTCAACATGAATCGTATCCCCGATGAGCACCGGCTGGCTGAACTTCATGTCCAGTTCGCGGAACGCCAGCACCGTCTGCTCCAGAAAGCCAAGCTGGTACGCCTGCCCTACCGCATAGCTCAATGAGAGCATTCCGTGGGCCACCCGCTTACCGAACATGGTGCCCTCTGCATAGGCGGCGCTGGTGTGCATGGGGTTATAGTCGCCGGTCAACCCGGCAAAGTTCACCAGGTCAGCCTCAGTGATGGTACGCCCGCGTGTTTTCATCTTCGTGCCCACTTCGAATTCCTCGAAGTACATACCAACCGGGCCGTATTCATTCTCTCGCATCAGATGTCCTTATCTGTGTCTTGAATATGGCCCGGTATTTTAACGCAAACCGCTACTCCGATGCTTCTTCTGTGGCCGGTGCCGGGACGCCCATTGATTCAATGGTATCGCCGGGGGTCAGGTCACGCCCATCAAAGGCCGGGTAATCCGGCTGGTAGCGCCGCGCCCGGAAGATAACCGTATCGTTCTCCTCACCCTGTGGCACAATCCGATCCCCGTTGAACGGCGCATAGTAACTCCACACCGTTTCACCTTCTGGCGTCACCTCAAACATATGAGCTTTCGTCCCCTCAATGATGAGCGTATTACCGTTCGGCAACCGCTGCGTACCAGAAATCAACGCACTGTAGAATGCCTCCGGTGGGGTTGCCGTGTACAACCATGTAAAATTCTCCGGGCCATAAGCCGTGCCGGGAACATGTTCATAAGTGCCATCTTCCAGCAGCGGCGGCGTAAACTCAATCACCTGCGAGAAGCGCGACGGCACAATCACCGGGTTGCGGTTGTCAAACACAAGGATGTTCCCCGCACCGGGCATTCCCTCCGGGATCCACTGCGCGTCGTGCTGCCAGTACAGTTTCGTCTGGAGGTCAATCCCGGCGTTGTAGGCCTCCGGGTTGCCCCAGCGATACAACAAATCACCCGCAGGCCCTGCGGCTTCTTCCGTGGTCGTATCACGGTCAATCACCCACACCTCACCGAAGATCGGCACAGATACGATGATCTGGTCAAGGTCAGCGTTATAGGCCACGCTGTTAGAGTGCAACCAGTCAAAATAGAGGCCGGCGTTTGTCGTGTAGTTCAGGTCAATGCGTCCGGGGAAGTCCAGCGGATCACCGAAGTTCGGGGCATCCGGGTCAACATCCTGCACCAGATGATCCCACGCGTGCCATTCCCACACAATTTCATCCAGCGCCGGGTCATATTCGTAGATCACATCCGTCCAGATGCCCAGATCATCCGTCAGCAACTCCGGGTTACGACCGGCAGCAACAGCAGTCTCCGTATCAATCTGCTGGTAGGTCATAAACAGAATATTGCCATCTGGTCTGGGCGTAAACCCGTGGTGAACGCGCTCCCCCGGCGCTTCAAACTCATAAGACCACAGCAGGTCGCCATCCCACGTGACGGCCTCGAACCGTCCGTCCACGTTAAGCCACGGCAATCTCTCACCAAAAATATCATCACGGTTGCCCTGGCGTGCCGCGCTGTACATCAGCGTACCATCTGGCATCAAAAACGCATCACGCCCCACATCCGATGTCTCCCACTGATGCACAATCTCCCCCGCATCATTAATGAGAAACACAGCCGGATACGCCGGTGTGCGATACAGCGTGTAGCCCTCATGGTTCCCGAACAGCGTACCAACCGTGCGCTCCTCCTGTGCAGAACCAACAACAGTCGTTGCCAGTAACAAAATCAGACTGCCAAACATTATCAGGCGTCTCATCGTATGGTATATCCCCCTGTAAAGGTATGAACAAAACAATTACACAGTGTCAGGGGAGAGTGTAGCGCAGGTGCAGGGCGATGCGCCAGGTCAGCACATCGCCCGGTTACAGGGGGGTGCTACGTTCTGCGCTGCCCCGGACGCCGCAGCCCGATAAACAGCGCCAGCAGCACGGCCAGCAGACTCGCGCCACCACACAAAACGTAGAAAATTGGTGAAATCGGGTTATCTGTGTCGGCAGCCTGTGCAGCAGCTTCGATTGGTGTGCCCACGGGCGTTGCCGAGGGTACCCCTTCACGCGGGCCACCCGTGGGGGTGACGGTGGGTTCAGCGGCTTCGGTTTCGCTATCGGCAGTGGCCGTTTGCCCCTGCGCCACAGATGCCGCCGCGACTGTTCCCTGAGAGGCGTTCTCAGCAGCCTGTGTTTCTTCAGCGACAGCGGTTTCAGTTTCGGCAACCTCAGCATCAGCCGTGGCCGTGAGGTTATCTTCTGCCCCGGCGGTTGCGCTGGCTTCTGCGTCAACTGTCGCGGTAAGCGCTGCTGCTTCAGAAGCCGTAGCTTCTATTTCGGCGTCGATGGTGGCCTGCGCATCCACAGTCGCTTCCGCCTGCTCTGTAACCACACGGCTTAACTCGGATTCCGTCGCGTCGGCCTTAGCCGTGGCCTCGGCGTCAGTGGCTTCAACGTCCGCCGTGGCCTGTGCATCGGACGTAGCCTGTTCACTCTGCGCGGTTGAAGTAGCAAAAGCAGCGCTGGTAGCCGTTTCTACCGCCGCCGATGTCCCGGCAGCGTCAGCCGTTTCAGTAGCATCTACGTCCGGCGTTTCGGTCGGTTCCTCGGTCGGCGTGGGCGTATCCGATGGCGTTTCGGTAGGCTGCGCCGTTTCCGTCTCACTCTGAGCCAGCGCCGCCGCAACTTCGGTTTCCTCTGCAAGGGCCGTAGCATCTTCCGTTGGCGTGGGTGTGTCCGATGGCGTAGCAGTGTCCGTCGGAGTCTCTGTCGGAATGTCTGTTGCTGTTGCCGTAGCAGTGGGGGTATCGGTCGGCGTGTTTGTATTTGTTGCCGTTGCCGATGGTGTATCCGTTGGCGTGTTTGTATTTGTTGCCGTGGCCGATGGTGTAGCGGTCGGCGTGGGCGTATCCGACGGGGTAAACGTCATCGTCGGTGTGTCGGTGGGGGTATTTGTCGCCGTAGATGTATTCGTGGGGGTGGCAGTGGCCGTTGGTGTATCGGTCGGTGTGTTCGTTGGCGTCGGGGTAGCCGTCGGGATCGCAGACTGATCCACCACAAAGCCGACTGCGCGTGTAGTCTGCTGGCCGTTCGCGTCAATAACTGTCACGGTCAGCGTATGTGGCCCCGCCCCCAGTTCGATCACATCCAGCGTAAATGCACCCTCGGTGCCGGTCTGCGGCCCGCCATCCACACTGAAACCGGCGGTTGTCTCAGCCTGTGCTGCAATATCCAGCACAATCGCCGGGTCTGCCAGCAGCACATCACCTTCAGCCAGCCCATTAATCTCCACACGCGGCGCAATGGCAGGCACGCTAACGGGGGTGCTGGCCGTGTTAACCGTGCCATTTTCGCTCATCGCCTCCACAGAGATTTCACGCTCACCCGGCGCAAAGTTAATCAGGTCATACACGCCAGAAAATACACCGGTGTCATCCATCGGCAGGGTAAGCGGCTGCTCGTTTTCGCCATCTACACGGCTCACCACCTCTGTAACGGCGGTCTGGCTGCCAGATGTGTTGGCCGTGACAATGAGCGATTCGCCATCAAGCTGTGTTTCCAGCGCAAGCGCTGGCGGCAGGGCACCCACTGTGAACTGTACCGTCTGCGTGCCGGTGTCGCCGTCCACGTCCGTGGCCTCCACCGTCAGGATGTGCTCACCCGGTACAAATGCAACCGGCGCAATGGGCAACCGTCCGTCGAACTCATCCAGCGGAATTTGCAAGGGTTCGTTATTGTCAAACTGTGCGGTAATGCCGGTCAGGTCGTCGTCGGCCAGAATATCCACACTGACTGTAACTGGCTCTGCAATGGGTTCCTGCGGCACGTCGCTGATGGTCACAATAGGCACGGGAACCGGCGCACGCAAAATGGTGCTATCTGTCGCTGTACCGGCATCCGTCTGTGTTTCCACACCCAGCACATACTCGGTGCCATCGGCAGCTACGGGCACATCGAGGGTAATCACATACTGCGAGCGCAGCAGCGATGCAAGGTCACTGTAAATCTGTGTGAGTTCGTCCGGCGAGGGAGTTTCTGCAAAGCGGGCGTTGGTGCCCTCCGCCAGCGATTGCAGGTAGGTGCGGTCTGTGCCGAAGCCGAGGCCAATTGTATAGAACGGCACCCCGCGTTGTTCCGCCTCGCGCAGCGCATCTTCCCGCACAGAAACACGCGGCCCATCCCCGAACTCCGCACCGTCACTGAGCATAATCACCACCCGGCGCGGAATACCAATATCAGCAGCCGTCTGCACAGACACCAACCCGGCGTCGTACAGGGCCGTCTGCCCGCCCACAGCCAGCGCATCAATTTGCTGGCGCAGCACGGCCTTATCTGTAGTAAACGGCTGCACCACCCGCGCCGTGTTATCGAACGTCACAATCGCAACCGGATCCAGATCACCAATCTGCTCCACAAACAGTTGGGCAGCGGCTTTCGCTTCCTGGATGGGCGTGCCGGACATGCTGGTACTGGTGTCAATCGCCAGCACCACCCCGAACGACAGATCATCGTCGGTAATGTTTTCCACGTTGATGATCTCGGCACGGTCAGCCAATTCACCGGTGATTGTAAAGTCTTCGGCAGTCAGCCCGCGCACCGGCAGCCCAAACCCATCCACCACATTAGCCGTCACCGTGACGGTCGGCAGATCAGTGGCATTGACGCCGGTAATCTCTAAGGTTGGCAGCGGGTCGGCTTCCTGCTGGAAGGCCAGCACCGGCGCGATGGTAAGTAGTAAGAGTACAAAAATAACGGCAGTTTTGCGCAGCATAATATTTTCCCCTGCGTGGATGTAAAAAATCGCACCCTATAACTGTAACGTAACGTGGCGTGGCTGTCACATTAACATTATATGGTGATCTGTTTCGCAACGCATTGCGACCGGGTATCGTATAGCCCGTGAGATAACACAGAAGAGAGGAAGCCCCATGCGTTACGAAATCAAAGGCACCACCATGCCCGCCCTTGAAATCACGCTGGATCGTGGCGAGAGCGTGTTTACAGAAACCTCCGGCATGTCATGGATGACCGATAACATCAACATGGCAACCGGCACCCGTGGCGGCCTCGGCAAAATTATCGGGCGGGCCATCTCCGGCGAGTCCCTGTTCCTGACGACGTTCAAAAGCACCGAAGATGGCGCCCGTGTTGTGTTCACGCCCGATGTACCGGGGCAGATCATCCCGGTAGAACTGAAGGACGGGCAGGACATCATTGCACAGCGCGATGCCTTCATGTGCGCAGAAGACGGCGTGGATGTCAAAGTTCACTTCCGTAAGAAGCTCGGCGTGGGCTTTTTCGGCGGCGAGGGCTTCGTGATGCAGCGGCTAACCGGCCCCGGTATGATTTTTGCAGAGATTGGCGGCGAGGTGGTGGAATACGATCTTGAGCGTGGCGAAATCCTCAAGGTGAACCCCGGCTACGTCGCCATGCACGAAGAATCTGTAGATTACAGCCTGGGCATGGTGGGCGGCGTGCGCAATATGTTTTTCGGCGGCGAGGGACTGTTCGTCGCCACGCTGAAGGGGCCGGGCCGCGTGTGGCTGCAAACCATGCCGCTGCAAAACCTGGCAAACTCCATCATGCGCTACCTGCCGAAGCCAGAAATCATCGAACCAACGAACGAGCAAAAGGCCGCCGACGAGTAGAAATATCACCGGCCCTTCTAATCCAACTTATCTGTTGTTCATGTCCTGCCTGTAAATTTTACGTCACGGTAAACAAACTAACGTTAGCGTAGAAAGGTACATATGAACAACGACAGACTTCGACAGATCACCGTGATAGTGCTATCCATCACGCAGCTTGCCGCTAACGCCCTCGGGGGTGCCGGGTTGCTATTCAGCAATGGCATCACCGTCGGCGAAATTTCCGACAGCTTCCGCACATTTTTCACCCCCGCCGGGTACACATTCGCCGTGTGGGGGCCAATCTATCTCGGCCTCACGGCTTACGCCATCTATCAAGCGCTGCCCTCACAAACAGAGCGCACCATTCACCGCAGGGTAGGCTGGCTGGCCGCGAGTGCTGCCCTCTCTAACACCATCTGGACGCCGCTGTTTACCTCCGCCGGGATCTACGGCACAGAAGGCTTCAGCCCGCTGATTGTGGTACTCAGCCTCGTCGTGCTGGCATGGATGCTGGCATCACTCGCCGCCATTTTCGTGATAATCCGCAACATGGGCAATGCACTCACAGCATGGGATCGTGCGCTGGTAGAAGTGCCGTTTTATGGCTACTTCGCGTGGGTCAACGTCGCTATGGTTGCCAGCGGCACCACCACGCTAATTGCTCTTGGCTGGGAGGGTACACAGGTTGGCCCCATCGCCTCATCCGCGATGATTGCCGCCGCCACACTGATTGTCGCCAGCCTGCTGCTGTATAGCAACGGCACTCCCGGCACGGTTGTGATTCTGGCAGTGCTGCTATGGGCGCTCATTGGCGTGTACGTGGGCAACAATCCACAGGCAGAACTGGTAGGCACCAGCGCAGTGATGGCCTGTGGCGTGCTGGTGGGCGTGGGCCTCTACCGCATGAACAACCGTCTGGAAACCACCGGCAGCGTCCAGACACCCGCCACTGCATAGACTCCATTAGAATAGGCCGCTGGCACCAATGCTCCCGGCCAGCGGCCTGCTATAATATTGCGCATTATTGTGAGTAAGAAGGTAATGTCATGAGCGAAAAAGTCCGCAAGACCGAACAGGAATGGCGCAATATTATAGCAGGCCGCTGGCCGGGAGCATTGGTGCCAGCGGCCTATTCTAATGGAGTCTATGCAGTGGCGGGTGT
>JBCCQC010000157.1:0-8281 GCA_039024535.1 Chloroflexota bacterium | reverse complement strand
TCGCCAGCTCGAACACGGGCGGCTGATACTCCAGCATGAACAGGTTCTGGATGGCTGCTGCCACATGGACTGACGCGGCAATGCATATCCCCAGACCTACGCTGAGATGTGGCGCGACCGGGATATTGAACACTTCTGCCATGTTAGCGATTTTGATGGTTTCTGAGATGCCTGCTCGCCCGACATCCGGCTGGAGCAGGTCTGCACCCCGCCGGATCAACCACGGTTGGAATTGAAAACGAGTCCGCTCTGTTTCGCCAATAGCAACGGGTACCGCGACTGCCTCGGCCAGACGAACATGGCCGTCAATGTCTTCCGGGTTCATCGGAGCTTCAAACACTGCTGTGTCCAGCGCCTCCAGCAGCCGCCCCAACGTCACAGCCTGATCCAGCGAGTAGACCCAGTGCGCATCCAGCAACAGTGTGACATCGTCACCCAGTGTCGTTCGCAGTGCCTCAATACTTTGCGCGTCCTCGGTCACGCCGTAGCCTGCTGCCAGCTTGAAGTTGTGGAAGCCCTTCGTAGTCCACTCCTGCGCGAGTGCGACCCGTTCCGCGTTGGTGGGCCGGGGCAGGCCGCTAACATAACACGGGATGCGTTCCCGGTGGGTACCCCCCAACAGTTGATAGACCGGCTGCCCGAGCAACTTGCCGCGCAAATCCCACAGGGCGATGTCGCACGCGCTGATAGCATCCAGCATGAAGCCACCGTAGTAGCCGCGCTCACGCATCAGGTCGTACATCACGTTCCACAGTACGCTGCCGTCCAGCGGATTGCGCCCGACGAGCACCGGGCGTAGCAGTTGCTCAACGATTGTGCTGACGACTTCTGGCGCGACAGGTGCCAGTGCCTCCCCCCATCCAACAAGACCATCATCTGTTGTGATTCTGACGAAAGCCGTCTCAAAATAGGCGGAATAGAGTGCGCGGTAGGGTGGTCGCAGGAAGTACCCGGATGCGTCGGCTCCGTCTGGCATGGCCCCGAGATATGCCTCATCTCGTTTGATGCGTACTGGCACACACTCAACCTGTGTGATCGTCATCGGTTTAACTCCGGTCGCATCCCCGGCGCAGTGATGTAACCGAGGCGCATCGACACTCGGTCGCAGATTTCGATGACTGCGCTGATGAGTTCATCCTGACGCTGCTCCCACTTGAACTGGCTCAGTGGCCCACTGAGGCTCATTGCCCCCACAACCGTCCCGGAGGCGTCCTTAACTGGCCCGGCAATGCAGGCGCGGCTCAATGCCAGTTCCTCCATCTCTACCCCCCAGCCGCGTGCCTGAATCTGGCTTAACTCTGCCCGAAGTTCGTCCGCGTCTGTGTGAGTGTGGACGGTGTAGGCGTGGAGATCCATTTCGTTAATCAGCGCGTCCTGTTCATCCGCTGGCAGGTGGGCGAGTAACATCTTGCCCATGCCGGTGGCGTGCAGCGGGTTCCGCCGCCCGATGAGTGTATATGGACGTGGGATTTCGGGGGTTTCGACGTGGGCGAGGTAGAAGATGGTGCCGTTGTCCAGCACGGAGAGGTTAACGCCCAGCCCGATCTCGCGGGACATCTCCTGCATCTCGCGCAGCGCTTCCGTGCGCAGTTGATCGTGGTTGAGCGCCACGCCCGCCAACGTCAGCACAGCATTGCCGAGGCGGTACAGGCCGGTTGCGGGATCTTGCTGGACGAAGCCGTCGTGTTCCAGAGTTGCCAGCAGTCGGCTTACGAGGCTGGTCGTTAGCCCCAGCCGCTGGCTGATGTCCGTCATGCGGAGTTCTGGTGACTGATCTGTAAAGCAATTCAAGATGCTGAGTGCTCGCATCACGCTCTGGGTGAGGTGGACGTTACTACTTGATTTCCTGGTGGTCATAGCCATGCTTTCTTGAGTATCTGGATCCAATTCCTGTGGAGGATAGCGTGAATTGCGGCCTCATCATATCCGCGTTGTTGTAATAGTGGCCCGAGTTTTTGCAGATCTGCAATGGTGTTGAGATCTGCTGGAGACTGCTCTCGACCGAACCCACCATCGAGGTCACTGCCGATGCCGACGAATTGATGGGTTCCGGTCAACTGGCAGATGTGGTCGATATGATCGACGACGTGTGCCAGCGAAACATCTGTGTTTGAACTGTGGCGCTTGACGAACCCTGGCACCAGCATCCATGCATCGAAGGCGATACCGACGACGCCACCGCACTCGGCAATCGCTTTAATCTGACGGTCATCGAGTTGACGCTGGTGTGGTACGAGTGAGCGACAGTTGCTGTGGCTGGCGATGACTGTTCCGTCGAATTGCTCCAGTGCCTGCCAGAACGCTGCGTCGGAGAGGTGTGTGAGGTCAAGAATCATTCCTGTATCTTCCATAGCCCGGAGCAACACCAACCCGGCGGCAGTCAAGCCATCCTCTACCCCGGTTCCCCCTGCGTAACGCCCGGTACCATAGTGGGCCGGGCCGATAATTCGTAAGCCGTCATCCCACCACTGCTGGAGGTCATCGGGATGCAGGATTGCGTCGGCACTCTCCATCCCGATGACGAGGCCGACTGTGGTAGCACCCTCGGCTGGAATGCCTTCAAGGTGCAAGTTCAGGTCTACATGGTTGCGTATCAGCCGAATCTCTCCGGTGGCTGCCAGTGCATGGTAATAAGCAAGTTGGCCCCGCGCAATGCCATTGGCCTGCTGTGGACTACGGAAGTCCACGCCTGCCACGGGAATTCCGGTGTTGCGCCCCATGAGTGTGCCAATGCACAGGGCCACGCGCCCGGTGCGCATCTGCGGCAAGGCAACCGTGTTCTGCCCACGCCCCGGTAATCCGGCTTCCTGTGCCCGGATCGTCATGGCGGATTGGGTGAGATCCCGATCCCACTGGAGCGCGTTCCAGCCAAGATCGAGATGTGCATCAAAGAGATAATCCTGCATAGCAAAAAAGTTTTCTATAATGTAGAAAAATTATGTACAATACGGTATAGTATAGTCTATTCGCCCATAAATGCAATTTGTTGAAGAATTATTGAGGAGTTAGGGAATGTTCGCCGGGATTTTTCAAATATTACACACACCATTTACAGATACAGGGGCGATTGATTGGGACAGCTATGAGCGCCAGATTGATTATTGCCTGCGGGCCGGGGTACACGGGTTGGTTGCCCCGGCGATGGCGAGTGAGTTCTTCAGCCTGAGCGATGCCGAGCGTATGGAAGTTGTCGCGTTTGCTGCTGAGAAGATTGATGGCCGGGTGCCATTTGTGGTCGGCGTGCAGGCGATTACACAGGATATTGCACTCGGGTTCGCGCAACATGCTGCCAGGCACAATGCGAATGCGCTGATGGCTATGCCGCCTTACCTGCGCAAGGCGCCAAGGGTGGATGTTGCAGCGTATTACCGGGCACTCGCACAGTTCGATCTCCCCGTGATTATCCAGAACGCGCCGGCCCCGGTTGGCACGCCGCTTGGTGCGGCAGACCTCGCTGGCCTGCTGGCTGCTGAGCCGCAAATCCGCTACATCAAAGAGGAAACACAGCCGATCTTACAGCGCATGTCGAAGGTTATCGAACTCGGCGGGGACGACTGCGAAGGGGTGTTTGGTGGGGCCAATGGATTATACCTTGTGGATGAGCTACAGCGCGGTGCCTGTGGCAATATGCCAGCCGGTGGCCTGGTTGATGTGCAGGTCAAAATCTACGAATTATATCGCGCGGGGCAGGTTGAACAGGCGGAGGCGATTAACTTTGCGTTGCTGCCGCTTCTCACCTATGCGGCGATGTATGGCGTCTCGTTCCACAAATATGTACTGTGGCAGCGTGGGGTGCTGGCAAGCTCTTTCGCGCGGGATCCGCAGAAGAACAGCCTGAACGACGATGACATTGCGGCGATTACCCGGTTGTGGGGGCGCATCGCGGAGTACACATTGCCGGACTTCGCTTTTGCTTCGCTGACCTCATCATGATGCCCCTCAATGAGCGTGTTGTTGTTGTGACGGGCGCGGGTGGGGGCATCGGGCGCGGCATCGGGGAGGTGCTGGCGGCTCGTGGGGCCGGGGTGGTCATCGCGGAGGCGAACCCTGTCACGGGCGCTGAAACTGCCGCAATGCTGGCGGACAGTGGTGCCGAGGCGCAGTTCATCGAGACTGATGTTACCGATGTGGAAAGCGTCCGGAGTATGGTCGCAACGGCTGTTGCGCACTTCGGGCGGCTGGATGGGTTGGTGAATAATGTTGGCGTGACGACCCGCCAGCCATTTACGAACCTCACGGTTGGCGCATGGGAGCACGTTTTCTCAATTAACCTGACGAGTATGTTGCACTGTGTACAGGCGTGCCTGCCGCACCTTCATGTAAGCGACGCCCCCGCGATTGTCAACGTAACGAGCGTTAACGCATTCAGTACTATTCGTGGAATGGGTGCCTATCCAGCGACGAAAGCCGGGGTTATCGGGTTGACGCGCAGCATGGCAGTAGACCTCGCGCCACGGATACGGGTGAATGCAGTTGCACCGGGCGTCATTATGACGGAGGCATGGGAGCGAGATGTTGAAGATGTCCAGCAGGCAATCGCCACACGTTTACCGTACATCCCACGCGGGCGCATTGGCCAGCCAGAGGATATTGGTAGGGCGACGGCCTTCCTGCTGAGTAGAGACGCCGATTTTATCACCGGGACTGTCTTACGGGTGGATGGTGGGATGCTTACCCGGTTGTATGCAGAGGAGCCAGCAACATGAAAATCACAACTGTAGAGGCTATCCCGATACAGGCGGCCTTTGAAGAAGTGTACTGGGGAAACCAGTCGTGGGGGCACAACAAGAACAGCGATGATAGCGCACCGGGGCTGCCTCCCGGTGACTCGCGCGATGCGTATCCTTACTTCTGGCGCAGCCGTGCTGCCTATAGCCGCACGGTCGACACGACGATTGTCAAAATCACGACAGACAGCGGCATCGTCGGCTGGGGCGAGGCAAAATCCCCTGTGGCCCCAACGATTACCGCGACGATTATTCGTGATCTGGCGGCGGGGCTACTCGTTGGGGAAGACCCAACCCACCCGACGTTACACTGGGATCGGCTCTATGGTGCGATGCGGATTCGCGGTGGAGCGCAGGGGTTCTGGATGGACGCCATCAGCGGTATTGACATTGCACTGTGGGACATTACAGGTAAGGCGTATGACCTGCCGCTGAGCATACTACTGGGTGGGCGTTTTCGTGACCGAGTGCGCGTGTACGCTTCTGGTATTCCCGGCAACCGCGCGGACGCGCCGCCTGCTGCATGGGATCGGTTGAGAGCCGCCGCTGAGGATGTGCGTGAGCGCGGGTTTGAGGGCACAAAGATGGGTATTGGCCTGGGCGTGGAGGGGGATGTTCGCTCGGTACAGACGGTGCGGGAGGTGCTTGGCCCGGACTTTATGATCTTTGTAGACGCAGCGGGCATGTATGGGGTGGGCGATGCACTGCGGTTGGGGCGTGCGCTGGAACCCTTAAACATTGGCTGGTTCGAAGCGCCCGTCCCGCCAGAGGACACCGCCTTCCACAAAACACTGGCAGAGTCGCTGTCTGTGCCGATTGCCACCGATCAGGTTTTTAACCGCTGGGGGGCGCGGGATTTGCTGCTGGCGGGTGGGGTTGATGTCATCCAGCCGGACGTGTGCCGAACGGGGGGCATCAGCGAGTGTAAGCGCATTGCGGATATGGCAGACGCTTCTGGCAAGGCCGCCACACCACACGTCAGCATCGGTTCTGCTATACACTTTGCAGCCAGCGTGGGGCTGGCAGCAGCACTGCCAAACCAGACGTGGATGGAATACTGGTACGGCGCGAACCCTATCGGGAACAGCATCCTTCACTCCCCACTTCGGCTGGAAGATGGATACCTTTACGTTCCAGATGGGCCAGGGCTTGGCATTGAGGTGAATGAGGACGCACTACGCCGTTTCGCTGTGGGGGAGCACATTGCATGACTATCACTGGAGTGGAGATCTTTCGTGTACGTCTGCCGGTGTCTGTGCAGCAATCGGAAACGAGCGGCGGCTTTTCCTTTAATACGCCGCTTTCCCGCTGGGTGGCGCCTGTTTCAGACGGTGCTGAATCGGTCGTCGTTCGGATAGAGGTCGCGTCGGGGGTTGTTGGCTGGGGTGAGACGGTCACATATGGCGCGGGGCGTGTGGTCGGGGCATTGATTGAGGATATACTCACGCCTGTTCTGATAGGGGCGGATGCACAGCACATCGCGCCGATGTGGGAGCGGATGTACGCAAGCACACGGCATCTACCGGGGGCACTCGCCGCAATTGCCGCCGTCGATATGGCACTATGGGACATCTTCGGGAAGCAGGCAGATGTGCCGGTCGCACGGTTGCTCGGCGCTCAGGTTCGGGAACGGGTGCCGCTGTGTGCGACTGGCTTCACAGCAGGCTCGGTTGACACCATCCTGCAACAGGCGCAGGAGGCCACTACCGCAGGTTTCAGGACGGTTGCTGTACCGACGGCAGAAACAGAGACGGCCAATCACGACCTGTTCGCGTCGCTACGTGAGTTGGATATTTCGGTTGCCGCAGTTGCACAGGCTCCGTTGGACTTTGCGGCGGCGAGACGGCTCGGACGGATGCTGCAACAGTATGGCGTCCGCTGGCTGGATGTGTGGCTTCCGTCTGAACAGCAACATGAGGCCAGTCGTCTTGCTGCCTTTCTTGACCTGCCGCTGGTCAGTGATAAACGTCTGAAAACACGCTGGGAGTTCCAGCGTGCGCTCACTGGCGACGCCTTTGACATCGCTGGCCCGGATCTTACACTGGCCGGGGGGATCAGTGAGTGTCGCAGGATTATCAATCTGGCAGATGCCTTCGGAAAGCCTTACAGGTCGGCTGGTGTGGTTGGCATGGGGATTGGCATGGCGGCAACATTGCAACTGGCGGCGTACGTTCCCAACTTGATGATCTGCGAGTGGCCGTTCGCGCTTAACGCACCGCCGTCGAAGGTTATTACACCGGGCGCCATCGTCGATGAGGGGATGGCTGTACTTTCTGACCTGCCGGGGTTGGGTATCGCGATTGATGAGGTAGCTCTCAGGCAATGGGCGGTTCAATGAGGCTCTCGATTCTATACGCCGTCGTGATCAGTTCGTTAGCCTGTCCGATGTTCTCACCAGTGATTGCTCTGGAAGCTGGTAAACAGCACCTCTCGTTCAGAGAGAAAATGCTATGAAGGATATTCAAAGTGTTTATGTGACACCGCCTATGCTGGCGGATATGCCGCAGGCTTTTGCCCCACTGACTGAGCGCGGCATCAGCGTGATACATAATAACGGGGAGTATCCGATGCCTGCCGCACAGTTGGCTGCATGGCTAATGGACGGGCAGGCGGCTATTGTCGGACTGGATGAGCTAACGCGCGATGTGTTCGCGGTGTGCCCGGAGCTGACAATCGTCGCACGGAATGGCGTCGGGCTGGATAATGTCGACCTCGTGGCGGCAACTGAATACGGTGTTGCTGTAACTGTGCCGCAGGGTGCCAACAGTACATCGGTTGCGGAACTCACATTTGGGCTGATGATTTCGCTGGTGCGAGGCGTTGTTGATAACCACAATCGTGTACAGCACGGCCAGTGGGAACGCCTGCATGGTGTCGAACTGGCGGGTAAGACGCTGGGCATTATTGGTCTGGGCCACATCGGTAAAAAAGTTGCGCGTCGGGCTGGCGCATTCGGGTTAAACACTATCGCGCATGACATCGCACCAGATCATGACTTTGCGCGTGAGCACCGAATTAAACTGGCAAAGTTGGAAGACCTGCTGGCGAATTCGCACGTCGTGACGCTGCACGTTCCGCTCGATTCATCCACACAAAATATGATAGACGCGGCAGCATTGCAGCATATGCGGCGCGGGGCGTTTTTAATTAATACAGCACGAGGTGGCGTGGTCAATCATATGGCTGTGGCTACTGCGCTGGATGCTGGACATCTGGCAGGTGTTGCGCTGGATGTTCATCCTGACGAGGGAAACGTGTCATCGTATATGCTGGGCCGCGCAAATGTGATTACCACAACACACGTGGGTGCGTACACCTACGAGTCTTTAATGTACACCACGCAGGCTGCCGTGCAGAGCATTATAGATGTGATTGACGGCAAAATTACCCGGCAGGTTTTAAATCCTGAGGTGCTTCAACATGGCTGAACGCTCGCTAAACTCTGTGAATCAGATTGCAACACAAACGATGCGCTATCCGTTCAAGGTGTGGGGCTTCGGGGAGGGCATCGCGCTTGAGGCGCTGGCGGCTGCCTCAGACGCACACAATGAATA
>JBCCQC010000156.1:0-8294 GCA_039024535.1 Chloroflexota bacterium | reverse complement strand
CTTCGACATCTACGAGTATGGGGCACAGGCTGGTGTTCAGGTGCCAGACGGCGACCCGCCCGTTTACGAGCAAATTGTGATGGGCGTAAACGACCGCACACACATTACCGATGGCTTCGAAGCATGGCCGCCTTCCTACTTCGAGAACATTCTGGATACCTGCCGCAACCTCAGCGCACGCCCGGTTACAGTGGCACCTGCCGGGGGCTGGCTCAGTGCGACGTTTGTAACGCTAGATCCAGATGCGACGATCATCACATGGAATGCAGAGGCCACGGGTATTGACCTCATCCTGCTGGCCGACCGGTATGACCCCACTGGCGAAAGCGGCCTGCTGTGGATAGATAACGATGTGCTGCCCATCCTGTGGAACGTCATGGTAAATTCGCCGCGCAACCGGCTGTTTGAGCAGGGCGACGAGTATTTTCAGGTGGCGCTGGCCGTGCCAGACCTCACCCGCGACGCGCCCCCCGCCCCGGCCACCGAGGAAGAACTGACCCGGGCCCGCATCCTGGAAGAAATTGACCCCGAAGCTGGCGACGAAGACGAGTAGCGAACCCACACTACCCGCCACGGCAGTTTCCGCTAGAATGCCCTGCGAACCAGAACCGGAACGCAGGGCTTTCTTTATTCATGCGCGTGTTGATGCTCTCCAAAGCCAGCCTCGTTGGGATTTACCAGCGCAAACTGGAATATATTGCCGCTGCCGGGGTGAACCTCACCGTGGCCGTGCCGCCCACATGGAAAGACGAACGCGGCGAGATGCGCCTCGAACGCGCCTTCACAACCGGCTACACCCTCATCGACATTACCATTCGCTGGAACGGTAACTTTCATCTGCACTACTATCCTACTTTCCCGCGCCTCGTACATACCGCCACGCCAGATATTGTCCACATTGACGAGGAACCCTATAACATGGCAACGTGGCACGCGCTGTACCATGCCCGCCATGCCCGCACGCTGTTTTTTAGCTGGCAGAACATCCACCGCCGCTACCCGCCGCCATTCCGATGGGGTGAACGGTGGGTACTCAACACGGTAGACCACGCTATTGCCGGAACAGACAGCGCCGCTACCGTCTGGCGAGAAAAGGGCTACACTGGCGGCATGGATGTGATCCCGCAGTTTGGCGTGGATGAACAATTGTTTACCCCCGCGTCACAGCGCCCGCAGCGCCCGTTTACCGTCGGGTATGTGGGGCGGTTGATACCGGAAAAAGGCGTGGATGTGCTGCTGCGGGCTATGGCTGCCCTTGATGGGGAGTGGTGCCTGCGGCTGGTGGGAGGCGGCCCGCTGCGGCGCGAACTGGAAAACATGGCGGCTGACCTGCACATTGCAGACCGCGTAACGTTCATCGCGCAGGTACCGTCCGCACAGATGCCCGACGAGTACCGCCTGCTGGATGCCCTCGCGCTGCCGTCGCTGACGCGGGCAAACTGGAAAGAGCAGTTCGGGCGGGTGCTGGTAGAAGCAATGGCGGGTGGCGTGCCGGTGGTGGGCAGCGACAGTGGTGCCATCCCCGGTGTGATTGGCGAAGCTGGCATCGTAGTGCCAGAATGCGATGTGAATGCACTCTCGGCAGCGCTGCGCACCCTGCGCGATAACCCACAGCAGCACGCCCACCTGCGCGAGGCTGGCCGTGCCCGTGCGTTACAGCATTTTACGCATCGGCAGGTCGCCACAGAGACCGTCCGCGTGTACGAACACATGATGAACCAGCCAGAATTACCCCCCGGAGGCCGCCTGTGACCCCACCCCCCGAACCGCAAACGCCATGGCGTTCTATTATTGTCAATGGGCTGATTGTAGCGCTGCTGGCTGTGCTGGCCCCGGTGATTGTTGTGGCTGTGGTATGGTCACAAACGGGTATGGCCCCGCAACTGTTCGGGAATATGCCGCCACAACTCCCGCCGCCGGGTACTGCCGAGATGGTTATCGTGGCTCCCGGTGCGGCCATCAGCACAGCCAACCCCTACACCGGCCCACTCACACTTGTGGTTGAGGGTAACATCACCCCGGACGAAACTGGCCTGACTGACCTGTTCTACCAGCATACAGATAGCATGGGGCTACCGCTGGAAAGCCCGGTGCCGGTCACATCACTGCCGCTGGAGGTGAACGGTGCTGTGCTGGATGCCCCTTACCCCGACTATGATCCGTTCCATGTGTACCGTGTGCCGTTCGATGCCGGTGCCGTGTCACAGTCGCTGTCCTTCCGCATTGTGGGCCAGCCACGCGGCGGCGAGTTCAGGGTATTCGTCGTTGTGGACGGGTAATGCGGATGAAACAACATTGCATTTTAACGACATTATTACCGGCATTTAACGAATCATCCGGTCTCGTTCGTTGATAAGTTTTATCTGACTTTCTATAATCTCAAGTATAAGTCAGAACAGCGGAGCAGGCCGCATGCCCACCAGAAGCATTGGTAGAAGACTCATCTGGATCGTTCTGGGACTCAGCTTTGGCATCGTCGGGCTGATTATCACCATCACGCTGCGCACCAGTACCAGCGTCTTGCAGGAAGTGACCGAAGAAAACTTCCTCCAGCAGCACAATCACATTATCAACCTGCTGGAAGAAACGGTGCAGGGTATCCAGCGCCGCTCAGAAGAACTGGCCGGCGTGGTAGAAGAGCGCACCCGCTGGACTTCCGGCCAGATCCGCGCCTTTGTGATCGACACAGTCGGCAGCAGCACCACCAATCCAGAAATCATCGGTGTGCATGTGTACCGTGGCGAGGGCCAGCAGCAAATTTTTACCTACGACTACCTCGAACGAGATGACCTGCCCGTCGGTGTCATCTTTCCCATCAATCAGTCCAGCAGCTTCGAGGAACTTGATCCGCAGTCGTGGGTGAGGCAGGCCATTGTGGGTGCAGAGGAAGATACGTTCTGGCACGGGCCACAGGAACCGCTGTTCGGCTCCTATGATGGGCTGGTAATGTCCTACGCCATCCGGTTGACAGAGCCGGACGGGCTGGTGTGGGTCGATATTCCAGTTGAAGTGTTCGAAACGCAAGTTCTGGCCCTGCTGGGCGCTGCATCCCCACAGGACATTGACGGCTATCTGTTCCTGTTGACTGACATTAGCGCTGACCGCACGATTATTTCCACCGTTAACCCGCCGTCTGCCCTGCCACCCAGGGGAGATAACCTGCCACACCTTAACCCGGAGGGTGAAGTCGTCGTCGCGCTGCCAGATCTGGGTGAGCCTGTGCGCATGGAAGAACCGATCACCGGACAGGGGCGTACCTATGTGGTGGCAGATGTTGTGACCGGTACCGCCGGGTGGGTGCTGGTACAGGTTGTGCCAGATGAATTGCTCTCTCGTGCCATGCCGCCAGATGCTATTGCCACGCTGGTTATCGGCACGGCAATCGGGCTATCTATTCTCGCTTATGCGGTGCAGCGGTTCATCAGCCAGACGGTATCGCAACCGCTGGGTAGCCTGAGTGTGGCCGCGCAGGAAATTGGTAGTGGCGACCTGCGCTATCGGCTGGGCTACCGCGACCGGGAGGATGAAATCGGGCGGCTGGCACGTGCCCTGGAGGACATGAAAAATAACCTCTCTCGCTCTTATGATGACCTGGAGAAGCTTGCCAGTACCCTGGAGCAGCGCGTACGCAAGCGCACCCGCGAACTGGACATTGCACGGCGCGAAGCACTGGAAAACGCCCGTGAACTCCAGGCGGTATACGATGAATCGCTGCTGGTCGTCAGCGCCTATCAACTCCAGACCATCCTGGACACGCTGGTACAGCGCATCCAGACCATGCTGGACGCCAGCTACACCGCAGTGTGGCTGATTGATAACGATACCGAAGAACTGCGGCTGGTTGCCAACACGCTGGAAACAACAGATAAAATCGGTATGACGGTGCCGCCGGGCAGCGGGCTGGTGGGCCGCGCTGCAATGGAGCAGCAGTTGCTGGTGGTAGACGATTACCCGAACTGGTCACATCGGATGGACATCGAAACCAGCGAGAGGATGCACCAGGCTATGGCCGTGCCGCTGCTATTCTCCGGCGTGCCGATTGGCTCGGTTATCGTCGGGCGCACCTACGAGGCCCCATTCTTCGAAATTGACGACCAGCGCTTGCTGCGGCTGTTTGCCAATATGGTTTCACCGGCAGTGCGTAACGCACAGTTGTTCGTCCAGCGTGACGAAGCCGTGCGGGAGGCCCAGCGTGCCAACCATGTCAAAACGCGCTTCCTCGCCAGCGTGACACATGAACTGCGTACCCCGCTCAATCTGGTCATCAACAACATGGACTTTATGCGGATTGGTGCATTTGGCGACGTGAACGATGAGCAGATCGGTCGCCTGGATCAGACGATCCGCAGTGCAGAGCACCTGCTCTACCTGATAAATGACCTGCTGGATGTCAGCAAGATCGAAGCGGGTGAACTGGAACTGTACATCCAGCCCACCAGCATCTACACCATCCTCGATGACGTGATTGCCAGTACAGAAGTGCTGCTGGAACAGTACGGCAAATCCGAGCAGGTGGAATTTATCACCGAAATTGATGAAGACATCCCGGAGTTCCCGATGGATTCCCGCCGCGTGCGCCAGGTGTTTGTAAACCTGCTGAGCAACGGCCTGAAGTTTACCGAAACCGGCAGCGTGGTTTTGCGTGTGACCAATCGCAAACACTACATCCGTGTCGATGTGCAGGACAGCGGGATGGGCATCCCCGATGAAGAACTGGACAAATTGTTCGAGGCGTTCGAGCGTACCAACAGGGCCAAAGAAAAAGCCATCGAGGGTACCGGCCTTGGCCTGCCCATCTGCAAGTTCCTGGTAGAGGCGCACGGTGGGCGCATTGACGTAAAGTCTGAAATTGATGTGGGCACGACTTTCACATTTACGCTGCCCCTCAAACAGAAACGCGACGCCGCAGAAAACCAGCAGATGACAGCCCTGCTGGAAGGAGAGAACCGCGACGAATAGCACCAATCATGACATGACTGGCACGAAGATGGGCGTAACTCACAGGTCAGCCTGCGTGGAAGTTTGTGTGGTGATCTACTTTAATCCTGTATGACATTGGGAGCCTTGAGGCATATGAGTGAGCAGGACAACGAACAGCAGAGCAAAAATCCCGTACAGAGAACCAGCCCCCCCCGCCCGCATAAGGCAAAAGACCCCGAGGAGGTTGATCTGTCGAAGATCAACGCGCTGGTAGTAGAAGACGACGCTGGCGGTATGGCAATCATCGGTGTGATGATGCGTTTTTTGAACATCAAAGCCTACATCAACACCACCGGCGAGGGTGTGGTGCAGATGGCAAAGGCCATGCGCCCCCGCCCGGATATTGTGTTCTGTGATATTAACCTGCCCCGCACCACCGGCTACGAAGTGCTGAAGGAACTGCGTGCAGAACCGGAGTTCGAAGATATGCTGGTGATTGCCGTCACCGCCCAGGACGCCGATACGGAAATCCCGAAGGCGCGTGCTGCCGGTTTTGATGGCTACATCGGCAAACCGCTGAACCGGATGCGCTTCCCGAAGCAGTTACGACGTGTGCTGGCCGGTGAAGAGGTGTGGGAAACGTATTGATCTATCCCCTCACGGCAGGGGCATGGCGTGCCATGCCCTGCTACCGGCTGATGCGGATTGTCTGGCTGACGTAAATCTCTGGCGAGAGCGGCCCCATTAAGCCCTCGCTGTCCTTCGCCGCCACTGCAATCGACTCATAAGATACAAATCCATCCCACGTCACGGAGTTCTGCGTGGTTTCGAACTGCTGGAAGATCATGCTATCTGGCGTGCGCAGCGCCACCAGGTAGCCGCTGGCCCCCGGCACGCCGTTCCATACAAGCGTTTGCGTGCCGTTGCCGTTATCCCGTAGCGTGACATTGGTGGGCGGTTGCAGGCCATCGGCCATGACGGTAATCACGGTTAATATGGTTTGTGTGGCCCGCTGGAAATACCCCGGACTCACGCCGTCAATCGTATCGGTCGTGTCCAGGTAGGAGGTATTTTCCGCCATTTCGATAAAGCGCACCGCCGGGTAGCCCGCCTCGGTAAACGAGAAGTGGTCGCCGTAGCGTCCGCGCCGGTCGAGCGCGTCCTGCACGACGATTTCCATCTGCGGCACGTAATTCAGCACCACCGTTTCTGTAAAGCGGGCAAGCTGCCGTGACGGTGACGAGTCGTTTGGCCCCTGGCTGAACACACGAATCTGCCGGTCGTTGACGCGGCCATCAGCGTAGCGCTGGCTGCCGATGGCGTCCACATTAATGTACGCCGTCAGATCGACGTTGTTCGCGCGGATGTAGTTGTTCACAAACGCGATGCTGCCCTGCCGCCCCACTTCCTCTGCACTGAAGGCAACAAACACAATCGTGGCGCGGTGCTGCCGCTGGGATAGCACCCGTGCCATCTCGATGAGTGCGGCCACGCCAGTGCCGTTGTCGTTGGCACCCGGTGCATAGCCCACAGCGTCCGTATCGTCATTGCCCCGGCTGTCATAGTGTGCGCCAATGACGATGGTACCTGCGCCCGGTTCCTCGCCACGGATAACGGCAATCACGTTGGTCTGTGTGGTGCGTACTCCGGCCCACTCCAGCGCAAAATCCTGCCCGAACACCGACATACGCCCCTGTGACCCAGCGGCAATCTCTCGGAACTGCTGGTCAATGTAGCGTTCTGCCGCGCCGATGCCTCGATCCTGCCTGTCCTGCGGGCTATTGACGTGGCGTGTGTAAAAGCCCTGTAAGGTGCGCACATGCGCCATCAGCCGGTCACTTTGCACCTGGCCCATCAATGTGTTCAAACTGCTCACGGCGGCGGCCTGTGGCTGCGGCGAGGGAACGGCGGTGGTATTGGCAGGGACATCATTGGGGGCAATCGTCGCATAGCCGATAGTTGGCGGCGGCGTCGCGCTCACACGGGGGGCCAGTGTGGGCGGGGCACTGTCTGCTGCCAGCGTACATGCCAGCGTACTGAACGCGAACAGACCAACAACGATCACATACCACGGCAGGGGCTTACGGGTTCTGGGTTCCATCACTTTCAGGGCGCTCTCACGGGTAACTAATCTACACAGAACTATACCATGCCTGTCCATTCTGTGTAGTCAGCGTCGGGGAAGCGTGCGTAAATCACACAGCTTTCGTATACCTTGACCGCAGGTATACGTCTATGCTACTTTTGAAGGGGATAGCCCTTATTGAACGGAGCAGATGCCATGAACGACCTGACGGATAATCAAATTCTTCTGTATGAATCAGATGATGGTGAAACGCATGTTGAGGTTTTGCGTGAGGGTGAAACCGTCTGGCTTACTCAGGCTCAGATGTCAGAGCTATTCAAAACGGACAGAAGCTCAATAGCAAAACATATCGGCAACATTTATGAAACCGGGGAACTTGAAAGAAGTTCAACCTGTGCAAAATTTGCACAGGTTCGACAGGAAGGCAAGCGACGCGTCAAACGGGACATCGAGTACTACAATCTTGATATAATCATATCTGTTGGCTATCGCGTGAACTCAAAGCGTGGAACGCAGTTCCGCATCTGGGCAACGCGAACGCTGCGAGAATATATCGTCAAAGGCTTTGTCGTGGACGATGACCGCCTTGCACGCGGGGGTTCCAACTACTTTGAGGAGCTGAACGAGCGCGTCCGGCGCATTCGTACCTCGGAATATAACCTTTACAAAAAAGTGCGGTCTGTGTTTGCCACCAGCATTGACCACGACAATAGCTCGGAAGATGCAACAACGTTCTACGCCACGGTTCAGAATAAATTTCACTATGCTATCCACGGTAACACTGCTGCTGAACTCATCACACAGCGCATCAGCAGCGAAAAACAGAACATGGGCCTCACTACATGGAGTGGCGAAATTGTAACGAAAAAGGATGCGATTGTTGCCAAAAATTACCTGACTGAACTGGAAATGAAACGGCTTGGGCTTCTCGTGGAGCAATTTCTATCATTTGCAGAGTTGCAGGCCATTGAGCAGCGCCCCATGTACATGAAAGACTGGGTGCGCAAACTGGACGGGTTTATTCGCCTGAACGAGAAAAAGGTGCTGACCACCGCCGGAACAGTCTCTCGTAAAGCAATGGAAAACACAGTGAGAGATGAGCTTGCGACCTATCGTGAGCGCATCATGGCCGAGGAAGCTTTACAGGCAGTAGAGGTTGACCGGATGCTTGATGATGCTGCACTGGAAATGCTCCCGCCGCCGCCCGATGAACTCGAAGATGCTGGCATATCACAGGAGCAATATATGCGAATGCTGGGGAAAACCAGCGAACATCAGTCCGACGAGG
>JBCCQC010000155.1:0-8314 GCA_039024535.1 Chloroflexota bacterium | reverse complement strand
GGCGGCGGCTGCGGGCAGATACAGCCTACCTGCTGACGGAGATGCTGCTGTGTACCCCGCCAGTGCCCCCCGGTGGCCAGCCCACACAACCCAACATGCCCCCCATTGCTGCTACTATCCCGGAGCAGGCCAATACACGGGCAGGGCAGCCATTCGCGGGTAGCAATGCCGCCCCCACTGCCGAGCATATGCGCCCGGTACCCCCCCCACAGGCAGACGACAGCAGTGTGGTCGATACAATGGTTCACCCCACCGGAGAAAACTGACACCACTCGTTCCCGGCACGCACCAAGAACCTGCCACTAAGCATCATCACCATCCACACATGTGTGGACGATGAGTTTTTCAACTCAAATAATTAAATTTTATTGAGATTTTACGACTAAAACAATTAAAGCGTGGTACTTTGTTATGGAGTCTGTACGTCGGCAGTTCGGATGCGTGAACAACCCTTGATGTATAAAGGTAACGTAAATTTATCGTCAGCGCAGGGTAATCTCAGGCCGGTCTTATTGACTTCGTATATGATAAAAGTGCATAATGATCGCAAAGACTTTTTTGTGACATTTAACTAAAATTGATAGTGGGGTAAATTGTAATGGACGCACAGAACATCCTCAACACCATCAAAAGCCGGGTCATGTATCCGATTTACCGTGACTGGGGCGCTGGCCGTGTGGAGCGTGGTAACTATGCCGGGGCGCTGGCAGACTGCAACCGCGCCATAGCACTGCGCCCGGACGAACCGCTGCCCTACCTGCACCGGGGCACAGCCAACTACCGCATGGGGAATGTTGAGGCGGCCATTGCCGATTATGAGCACGTGCTGCGCATCCAGCCAGATATGCTGAATGCCCACATTAACCTGGGCAACCTGTACTACGACCGGGGCGAATATGCCGAAGCCATGCGCTGCTACAACATGGCAATTTACCACGACCGCAGCAGTGCGCTGGCCTACTACAACCGGGCACTGGTGGCAACTGCAATAGAACAGTACGAAAATGCCCTCGCAGACTACGACGAGGCGCTGCGCCTGATGCCGGACTATGCGTTCATATATGGCAACCGGGGGGAAGTGCTGTTTATGCTGGGCCGCTATGACGAGGCACTGGAGAACTTCCACCGGGCGCACCAGATGGTGCCCCGCCTGCGTCGTGCCGTGGCGGGGATGGCGATTGCACTACATGCGCTGGGCCGCACACTGGACTCGATTAATGTGTGGAACCACCTGCTGGAGCAGGATACCTGCTACTACGATGCCAACTGGGTACAGGCAGAACATGACTGGAGCATGGCACTGACTAACGAAGTCCGTGGCCTGTTGGCAGACCTCGACCCGAATTCATAGCGCGGCGTCCCTCAATCGTCTAAAATAACGATGGTTCATCACAGGATCATCGTTTTTGTATGAGGTGCCACTATGCCGGGTAAACGTGTTTACATCAGCTTCAGCCCCTTCCACAGCCTGCACATTGTTCAACCTATTTACAACAGCCTGCTGGATTCAGGCTACGACGCCTACGTCAACATGGAAGCGACTGTTGACGAGGTTGATTTGCGCCAGATTGAGGCCCGCGAACACTTTATTATTATTCTCGCGCCGGAAGTGCTGGCAACGGCACTCAACCCGGAATCTCGCATCTACCAGGAACTGAAGACAGCCCTTAAAAGCAAACGGAACCTGGTTGCCCTCACCCCGCACGATATGTCCGCTGGCACCATTGCGGATTCTGAAGACATCGTGCTGCGTGCCCTGACGAAAATCCCAAGATTGCGCATCAACAGCGGGCACATCAACCAGGTCGCCGCCCACCTCGCTTCCGACTTCTTCACCCGGTCACCCGTGGGCACCACCGTTCCCGCCCCGGAAGGTGACGCTGACATCGTAGCAGAACGGCAGGCAGAAGCCCGCAGCTACACCCGGCAGGCCACCATCCGCCTGAACACAGAAAAGCGGTTCCTCGGGGCAGTCGCCAGAATCCGGCAGGGCAAATACGAAGAGGCCCTGCAAGACCTGGACACGGTCATCGCAGAAAACAAACAGAACGAAAATGCCTATCTACAGCGCGGGCTTGTGCTGCGGCGCATGGGCCACACCACCGCCGCCCTGCGCGATTATGAACAGGCCACCAACCTCAGCCCGAAGATGGTTGCTGCCCACATCGGGCGGGGAGAACTGCTGCTGGAAACATCACGCTACCAGCAGGCAAAATCAGCTTTTCAGGCAGCGCTGGAAGCACAGAAGCGGTCTGCACCGGCGCTGGCAGGCCTTGCGCTGGCATACTATGCCAGCGGCAAACCAGATAAGGCCCGCGAACTGTGGGCACACCTCATCCAGTGGGATGCCAAATACGGTGACGCCGCCGATGCAGCAAAGGCATTCGGCTGGCCGGATGACTTTAAACGCCGTGCCGCCACCCTGCTGGAAACTATGAAATGATGAGAAACCGTGGAATGGTCTGGCCTGCGTCTTGATTGCGATGCACGGATTTGCCAGACTATACGGCTGACAATAGAATCAGATCACGGTAAAAAACAATGCGAATTGGTGTACTGGCGCTACAGGGCGCATTTATTGAACATGAGAAGATGTTGCGGTCGCTGGGGGCAGATGTGGTGCAGGTGCGCCTGCCCGCAGACCTTGCCGGGCTGGATGGGCTTGTGATCCCCGGCGGGGAAAGCACAACAATCGGTAAGCTGGCAGTGCAGTTCGGTCTCATAGACCCGCTGCGCGAGTTCGTACAGCACACCCCCACGTGGGGCACCTGCGCCGGGATGATCTTCCTCGCAAATCAACTGGAAGACAACCAGCAACCCATCCTCGGCGCGATGGATATTACCGTAGACCGCAATGCGTTTGGCCGTCAGATTGACAGCTTCGAAGCTGACCTGCCCATCACCGGCCTCGACGAACCGTTCCACGCCGTATTTATCCGGGCACCGGTTGCCACGGCTGCCAGCGGCAACACGCGCATTCTGGCACAACTGGACGATGGCCGCATTGTGGCCGTACAGCAGGGGCACCTGCTGGCAACGGCTTTTCACCCGGAACTGACCGAGGACACCCGGCTGCACCAGTATTTTCTTGATCTCATCGCACAACACGCTACCGGAGAGACCCCATCATGAGCAAAACGCTGTTTTTCCCTTTCAGCCCCGGCATCGATGCCCCAACCCTGCTGGATGCCCCCTACGACGATGATTTTGAGGACGACGACGACTTCGATGATTTCGAAGACGACGAGGATGAAGAGGGATTCATCGAAGATGAGGGCTACGAAGAAGACTTCGAACTGGACGAAGACGATTACTACGGCGATGATGACGACGAGGATGAAGCGGAGGACGATGACGAATTCCAGGGCTTTAACTTCATTGACGAAGAAGGCAATGTGATTACCGAAGACGATGAGGATGACGACTTCGACGACGAGTTTGAGGATGACTTCGACGACGACGATGAGGATGACTTTGATGACGACTATTAAACTACTATGGGGGCACGGGCTATGGCAGCAGTAGAGCAGGCCACACACGAACGCGATGTAATCATTGCATGGGTAGAGCAGCGCAACGGCCACGCAGCGCGGGTAACAGGCGCCCACCCGGACGCCGCCGATGATACCGACGTGGAAACCGGGGCCCTGCGCATTGGCTTCCCCGGCTATGCCAGCGAAGAACAGCTGGAACCCATTAGCTGGGATGACTTCTTCGAGGCATTCAGCAGCAGCACCTTCTACTACTACGAGACAGAACCCGATGGCACCCGCAGCCATCGTTACCGCATCGCGGCGGGGTAATGCACACCATTCTACGCGCCGTATGCATGGTGGCCGTGCTGCTGGCCGTCGCCACGGTTCACGCACAATCCACACGGCCCTTCCAGGTTTTCGTCACCACCGACGATGATGACAATAACGTACTGCTGTTCGTGGATGTGATTACCGGCGAAGTAACCGAAGTCCCCGCACCGGGGCAGCGCTACACCGTGGCCGGTGACGCCGTTATTTTTACTTCACCGGACGGCGGGCAGATATTGCAGGCCATGCCAGATGGCACCATCACCCCACATCCGTTCATCCAGCGGTCAGCAGGCACCCACCGCATCGACTGGGCGGTAAGCCAGGATAACACCCGCATTGCATGGACGGTGACGTCACTCTCCGGGGACGGGTCACTGTCTACACTCACTCGTGTGGCAAACCCTGATGGCACACAGGCGCAGGATTTGCTGGCCGATGGCCCACAGAACGGGGTACGGGCGTTCCCGGTGGCCTTTAGTGTAGATAACACAACCCTGTACATGGACTATCAGCCGGATGGCCTCGGTGCGCTGACGCCTTATGATGAGTATGCGGGCCTGTTCGCCGTACCGCTGGACGCGCCCAACACCGTCAACACACTGCCAGCAGAACCCGGCTGCTACTGTGGGGCTGGCTTCGGCGGCGGGGTGTTCCTGCGGCTGGCCGTTGCCGATGACCTGACGGGGTTTAACCTGCGTGTGTTTGACCTGCGAGCACAGGTGGAGCGCAGTATTGATGGGCGTTCCCCACAGAACTTCACCCAGGGTGGTGATGTGCTGGTCTCGCCGGACGGCACCCGTGCGATTTACGCGGTGGCACAGGTGCGCGACTTCGGGTCGCCGGGGCAGGTGGTGCAATCAGTGTTTATGCTGGTAGATATCGAAGCCGGTACGCAGGAGCAGCTTACCGTGCCGCAAACGCTTTTCATCCGCCCGCAGGCGTGGACGGAAGGCAACAACACTATCATCTTTACCAGCCCAACCCGTCCCGGCACATGGAAGATGAACCCGGAAAGCGGACAATTATTACAGATTTCTGACAGCACTTATATTGGTACTTATGGTTCATGAAGAAAAATTCACGATAACGTTACCATACAATGACAAAAAACAAACCGTTTTCCAATACAATGGGAAGCAAATGAGGTCACATACGGGCACAATAAACACATGACACTATACCAGCCCCGGAAACACACCGGGAATGACATTATTTATACTCACACCCGCGATGACATCCACCTGTTTGAAGTGCGGGAAGTAGACCGCCACACAATTGACCAGTGGTACGCTATCATTACGCCGCTTTACCGCAGCCATGCCCCTGATGACACGGTTCGTGTGTGTTTTGACCTGCGGATTGACGACGTGGCCCACCTCACCTACGCCTTCCAGAAATGGCGTGCAATGGCTGCTGCGGTAGAAGGCGACCTGCCCCATGCACGCTATGCTGTGCTGCGCCCGGCCAACCTTAACACCGCCATGCTGGACGGTATGCTCAGCCTCGCCCCGGAAAAACCGTTTGACCTGCGTTACTTTGGCACAGGGGACTATCGGCTGGCGGTGCGCTGGCTGTGGGGGATGTCTTTATAACTTTCATAAATTTGCTGTTTTCCCTCTAATCTCTTTACGCTACATTCATTTAGCAGGGTGGTGTACACTGAATTTGATATTCAGTAAGTAGCACATCTAAACCCATGAACCGAGAGACCATCCTCAACAAAACAGACAATATGGACGCCCGCCGTGCAAAATACCCGGAGGTAGCAAAGCTGGTTGAGCAGGAGTATGGCCGCCGCAAGTGGCGCAAGCGCGGCACCGCGCTCGATACCCTCATTGGCACCATCCTCAGCCAGAACACCACCGACAAAAACAGCGGCAGGGCCTTCCAGAACCTGAAAGACACTTACCCTACCTACATGGATGTACTCAACGCCGACGTTGACGACCTGATTGACGTGATCCGCGTGGCAGGGCTGGGCAACCAGAAGGGGCCACGCATCCAGCGGGCACTGCAAAAAATACTGGATGAACGCGGTGAGCTGGATCTGGAATTTCTGGGCGATATGGACTCCGAGACAGCCCGTAACTGGCTGACGGACATCAAGGGCATTGGCCTCAAGACGGCTTCGATTGTGGTTAGCTTCAGCTTCGATGGTTACGCCTTCCCGGTCGATACACACATCAACCGGGTGAGCCAGCGCATCGGGTTCACGCCACCCGGCACCACGCCGGAAAAAGCCCACTACATCATGGAAGAAATCGTCCCCCCGGCAGATTACTTCGCCTTCCACATCCAGCTTATCCAGCATGGGCGGGCGCTGTGCAAAGCCCGCAGCCCGAAGTGCGACGCCTGTATGCTGCGCAACCTCTGTGACTACTATAGTGACCTGGAGCAATCCCCAACATGACAACCCCACACCCCCACAATGGGATTACCGAACAGCAGTTCAATAGCATGAAGCAAAACATCCGGCTGCTATCCGCGCAGATACGCTCTGGCCGTGTGGACGGGCAATTTCTGTCCCAGCAGGTCACACGCCTTGGCGAGTTCTTCGAGCATCTGGAAGCCGAACGCCAGAGTGTACGGCAGGGGGCACGCTTCAAGGCACTGTACGAGGTCAGCCGTATTCTGGGGGCGTCGCTGGATTTACAGGAAGTGCTGGAGCAGGTGATGGACGCCGTGCTCAAGCTGACGCAGGCGGAACGCGGTTTTTTGATGCTGCGCGATGTAGACGGTGGCCTTAAGGTCAAAGTACAGCGCAACCTCGGGGCAGATCAACAACCGCTGGACGGTGCACAGGGCCAGTACAGCCGCACTATTGCCCACCAGGTACTGGACGATGGCCGTGCCATTGTGACCAACAACGCAGCAGAAGACCCCCGCTTTAACGAGCAGGCCAGTATTCTGGCGCAGTCACTGCGGACGATTATGGCAACCCCGCTGCGTGCCCGTGGTGGTGTGATTGGTGTGGTCTATGTGGATAGCAAGGTCATGACGGAAATGTTCGACGAGGGCGACCTGAACGCGATGGAAGCGCTGGCGGGGCAGGCGGCGATTGCGATTGAAAATGCGCGGCTGTTCGAGCAAACCGACGCCGTGCTCCAGAAAACCGTAAACGAACTGACACAGCTCCAGCGTGTGGACTTGCTGCTGAACGAAACGCTTGACCCGGATAAAGCCATCGAAATCACGCTGGAATGGGCCGCGAAGATGTCCAATTCTGTAAGCGGGCACCTGGGAATGCTGGAAGGCAAGCCGCCCATTGTCCCGGCCTCGCGGCATTATGGCAGCGAAGACCGCAGCAAACCCCCGGCCCGCCTTGACCTTGCCTATGAAAAAGTGGGGGAGGTCATCAGCACCGGGGAGGCCCGCGCCGATATTTCCCTCATTGGCGACGATGAGCACTGCATCCTCATTCTGCCCATCAAGCGGGAAAACAAGGTCTTCGGGATTGTGGTGCTGCACAAGGACAACGTAAACCCCTACAACGAGCAGGAAATCGAACTGGCGCAGCGCGTGGTGGCCCGTGCCTCGGTTGCTATTGAAAACGCCCGCCTGTATGCAGCAGTGCAGGCAGCAGACCGCGCCAAAAGCGAGTTTGTGGGCACCGTGGCCCATGACCTGAAGGTGCCTATGACCAGCATTATGGGCTATGCCGACCTCATCCTGCTGCTGGAGCAGGAACACGAGAATCTGGTTGACCGCCAGGGCGAGTTCCTCGGCAAAATCTCCGACACAGTCGAGCGTATGAAAGTGATGGTGAGCGATCTGTCCGATATTAGCCGTGTGGAAACCGGGTATTTCTTCATGGATCCCATCAAGTTATCGGTGGATAAAATTGTCGAAGGGGTGAAGGATAACACCATGACGCAGATTGCAGCACGCAGCCACACATTCATAGAAGACGTGGAACCCGGCCTGCCGGATATGTGGGTAGATTACTATCGGCTGTTGCAGGTGCTCACAAACCTGGTAAGCAATGCCTACAAGTACACACCAGACGGCGGCACGATTACGCTGTCTGTCAAACGAAGTGGCAACCGCGTTCGTTTCAGCGTCAGCGATACTGGCATTGGCCTGACGGAAGAGCAGATTGCGAAGCTGGGCACAAAGTTCTGGCGGGCAGACGACGACTACACGCGCAGCCAGCAGGGGACGGGACTGGGCTTCTCCATTACGTCCAGCCTGGTAGAGTTAATGGGCAGCTACATCAAGATTGAGAGCGTACCGGGCCTGGGCAGCGCATTCTCGTTCAGCATCGCCATTGCCACCGGCGACGGCGACCCCAACGCGACCCAGGCATTGGACATGATTCCGGGCTATGAAGACTTCCGCCCATGATGCACGTGTTTCTCTCCCCGCACTATGACGACGCGGTATATAGCTGCGGGGGCACCATTCATCAGCTTGTGCAGCGCGGCGAAGATGTGCTGATTATCACGGTTATGGGCGGCTATCCCCCTGACCCGCTCCCGGATACGCCGATTGTGCGCGATTTGCATCAG
>JBCCQC010000154.1:0-8317 GCA_039024535.1 Chloroflexota bacterium | reverse complement strand
GCCACGGCAGAACCCAACACAGAAGATACCGCCCCCCGCGTCCGCGAGGCAGACAGCTGGATGGTAAGCGCCGACGGCCTGACGAAAGAGCGCATCACCCGCTTTGACGTGGGTAGCGCCGCCTCTCCGCGCTGGAGTCCCGATAGTGAGTTGCTTGGCTTTGTGTACTCGCCCATCCCCGGCGAAAACCAGTTCTGGATGATTGCTGCTGTTGCCGAGGCCATCCCCACCCCCTTGAGCTTTGAGTGGAACCAGACGCTGGATGTGGTGTGGCACCCGGACGGCAAAACGATGGTGGCATCTGTGCGCGGCTTCCACGGCGTGAGCACCGCTCGCCTGTGGACAATCCCGATTGTTGGCAATGCAGATACCGACGCCACGCGCTTCTTTGAAGCCGCAGAGTTTAACAATCTGGTGGTAGATTACCCGCGCTTCAATGCCACTGGCACGCATCTGGCATTCAGGAGCAATTACAGTGTGTCGGTCATGGAACTGGCAACCGGGAAGTTATTCGCGCTGGAAGGAGCAGGCAATATGCCGCCAGTGTGGTCGCCAGCGGGTTTCATCGGGGAGTCTGCCTGTAACTAAGGCTGGTCTGCCACGCGGGTGTCTTCTTTTGATACCGGCATCCGAAAACCAAACGTGCTGCCCCGGCCATACTCACTCTCAAACAGAATCGTACCGCCGTGCCGCTCTATAATGCTTCTGACCAGATGTAACCCCAGCCCGGTGCCTTCAATATCTCGTGTCTCTGCCATTTTGATTCGCTGGAACGGCTTGAACAGGTTTCTCTGCTGATCCTGCGGAATGCCAATGCCAGTGTCTGCAACCTTCAGGACGGTGGCATCAGCCTCGCGGGTGAGCGAAACACGAACATCCCCGCCATCCGTGGTGTATTTAATCGCATTGCTGACGAGGTTAGTAATCGCCTCATATAGCTGATCTTCTTCGCCATAAACAACATGTCGGTCGGTTTCCGGTACGGCCAGTTGCAGCGTGATATTTTTGCGGAATGCCAGCGGGTTCATGCTGTCTACAATGAGCGAGGTCTTTTCGTACAGGTTAACCTGTGCGGTACGGTCTACATTGCCAGATGCCATCTGTTCAATTTTTTCCAGCGAGAGGATATTGCGCCGCAGGCGTTCGATACCCTGTGCGGCTTCCATAATCTCCTGAATGGATCCGGCTACGTCCGGTGTGATGTCGCCCGCCCGTTCCATAATCTGTATACGCATCATAATAATGCTCAGTGGCGTACCCAGGTCGTGGGCAGCAATGCGGATCATCTCGGTTTTCAGTTTTTCCAGTTCCACGATCTGGGCATTGCTGGCCTTCAGTTCCTCAAGCTGCATCTGCACCTGTTCGTAAAGCTGCGCGTTCGATACACCAGCACTGATGCGGTTGCTCAGTAGCTGAATAAACTCGAAAACATCTTCGCTAAAGCGGTTGGCTCGGTATGTCACCAGCGTCAACACACCCAGCAACTCCTCATCCAGAGAGAACAACGGCACAATAATCATCGCTTCGGTACGTGGCAGCGCCTCCATATAGTCCGCGTCAGCATGGACATCCGCGACATATTCGGCAGTTTCATTGCGGATGACCCGGTTCACGATGCCACCGTTGCTGTTCAGCACCCGGTTCACCGTCTCCGGTGTGGTCGGCCCCACCACCTGCCCCGCCTCAAACCGACCGTCTGCTCGCTTGATGGCAATATACCCGGCATCGGCTCCACTCAGGCGCATAGCACCATCCAGCGCAAACATGAGTACCGTCTGCACATCCAGCTTCTCAGAAATCTCCCCATAAACGCGGCGCAGGGCAATCAACTTCTCCAGGCGGTTACCCAGGCGGCTTTCCTTCTGGCTCCGTTCCGTCACATCGCGGAAGACGATCACACGACCGGTTTCATGTCCCAGCGTATTCAAGATCGGGAAGCCGCTGGTTTCCAGCACAAAGCCATTGTAAATAACTTCTGTGCGGTATCCATTCGTATTGGTCAGCGCATGTTCATTAATATCAAACTGCTCCAGCAGCATGGCGTATGGCTTGCCGTTATAGGCGCTCGCCTCACCCTTGATGTAGTGCGCAAATTGTGCGTTCATGCTGACGATGTTCTGTTGCTGATCCAGAATAAGCACACCATCCCGCATGGCATAGATTGCCCTGCCGGTGTTGTAGTTGTTACGAAGGAAGTAGAACGTGAGCGCCGCACTGCCTCCAGCAGCCAGCACAGTCATGAGTAGAATCCACATGCGCAAAATGCCAATCTCTGACCATAGTTGTGAAAAATGACCGGAACCATTGTGGCCCCAATACATTACATTTTGTTAGACTATGATAGCATGGCGCAAGTATGGGTGCTACAAGAAGTCGTAAAAATTGTGACCGATGTGTAACTAATATCGCGTAGCGGGTGGCCCGGCCAGCCACCCGCACTACAAACAGAGGTTTATTCAGAGCGGAGTGCCCGTGCTGTCACCAGCCGCCCCAGCCGATAGGCCGGGTAAATACCCGCGACCAGTGCCGCGCCCAGGGCCACCACAAACGCTTGCGCCATCTCACCCGGCAGCGGGATAAAATACATGCTCCAGCCAAACGAGCGGATATTAATCACGAAAATCAACACCGCCGCCAGTGCCAGCCCGATAGGTAGCGCCAGCAGACCACTCGTAAAGCCCATCAGCCCGGTTTGAATGATGGTAAAGCGGCGCAGTTGCCCCGGCGTCAGCCCCACAGCCCGCATCAGGCCGTATTGCCGTGTATTTTCCAGTTGCAGCGCCAGCAATGCAGAAAGAATCCCGATAAACGCAACAATTGTCGCCAGCAGGCGTAGCGCCACCGTGATGCTGAATGCCTGGTTAAACACCTCGAACACGCCTTCACGCAGCGTGCGGTTACTCTGCACAATCACATCCAGCCCGACGAGTGTTTCGGTTTCCAGCGTGTCGATCATATCCGGCAGGGCAATGCCCTCCGCAACATAGATACCCAGGCTGCTAATTTCCCGGTCATCCCAGTTATCGCGGTACGTCGCCAGATCCATATACACAAGGCCCTGGTCAGTCGTATAGTCGAAGAACACCGCGAATATCTCAAACTCGCGTATGCCACTGTCCGTTTGCAATGTGATGGTGTTATTTTGTGGCGTAATCCCGCGCCGGAACGCAAAAGGCTCACTCACCATCACCATACCACTCGCCAGCGCAGCGAACGTGTCGCCGTCCGGGGCACTGTTCCAGTCAAAGCGGCGGTCGTCACGTTCGGGGTCAAACTCAATCGCCGTCAGGCGCACTGGCGGCATACCCGGGTAGTCCGGCGAGGTCGTGGTGTTGTTACGCGCCGCCAGCACCTGCGTAATCCCCGGCACAGCCGCCACCGTCTCCTGAATGTCGGCGTCCATACCTTCATTGCCAGAGGTCAACGTGGGCGGCGACACATAAATATCCGCACTCAACGTGATTTCCAGCCAGTCGGCTACCGTCGTGCGGAAGCTGGCAATCATCACGCTCACACCCACAATCACACTGACGGCCACAGTCAGCGCGGCCACAGCCACCGATGTACGGCTGAGTGACCGTGCCACAGCACGCGGGGCCATGCGCCCCAGCACACCAAACACACGCTCGGTCAGCGGGGCAGCGTAGCGCATCACCAGCACCAGCAGCCCCGGCGTAAACAGCGCACTCCCCAGCACCACACAGAACAGCGCCGCAAAACTTAAAACAGTACTCTGGCTGGGGATCGCCAGCAGTGCCAGCCCGATCATATTCAGCACCACAGCCGCCCCTGTCAAAAGCGGGAGTTGTTTACGCGCCTGGTCTTCTATGCTGGAGCGGCGCAGCACACCCGCTGGGGCCGTGCGCGTGGCATCCCATGACGGGATAATAGCCGCCATGGCACTGATCGCAATGCCAATCACGCCGCCCTTCAGCAGCGTAAACGGATCCAGCGCGACACGGTTGACGTTAACCGTCAGATAGAGATTATTGACTGCCTGCGAGACGATCTGCACCGCCCCACGTCCCAGGATAATCCCCAGCGCCAGCCCCAGCACCGTCCCGATGGCCGCCAGCAGCAGCGCTTCGCTCAAGATCAGCGTGAATATCTGGTTGCGCGTCATGCCCAGGCTGCGCAGCGTGCCAATCACCGGGCGCCGCTGCACCACATTAAACGTAACCGTGTTGTAAATCAGAAAAGCACCCACCACCAGCGCCAGCAAACTGAGCGCCTGTAGATTCAGTTCAAACGCGGCGGTCATCTGCGCCAGCGTGGAATTGCCCTCGGTCACGCTCACCAGTTGCGCACCGTCTGGCAGCACGTCTGTAATCTGGCTCATGTCGTAATCGTCCGGCAGAATCAGATCAATGCGGTTAATGAACCCCGGTTCCCCGATGATAGCCTGCGCCGTGGCAATGTCCATCAGCAGCAGGTCTTCCAGCGCCTGCTCACTCACGGAGTCGTTCGGCAGCAGGTAGCCCACCACGCGCACGTCAATCTGTTCGGCCCCGGCACGCAGGGTAATCGTCTCGCCCGGTTCTATCGTGAAGCGTTCCGCAAGGGTCGCGCTCATCAGCAGCGTGTCTGGCTCTGCAAGGAACGCATTGAGCGCACCGAATGCATTGTCAAACTCCCCGATAATGCGCGTGTCGCTCAGGTAATTCCGAAAGGGTGCCTCTGCAAAAACATCCACACCCAGCAAACGCACCGGCTGTTCGCCCAGTTCAATCGCCGTGGCAAACCCTTCCACCACCGGCGCACTTTCTTCGATGCCCAGTTCGACGTGAATATCATAGTAAAGTTCAGTGGGAACACCCACACTACCGCCGGTAATCTGGTGGGTGGCCTGCCCCTGGATGCTCTCCGCACTCAGCAGGAACGCACGGTTGGCCGAATTATTGGCGAGGTCAATGGCGATAACGACAGCAACGCCCAGCGCCACCCCCAGTACAAACAGTACACTTTGCAGCAACTGTCGGCTGGTATAGCGCCGGGCGAGTCTCAGGATTACTCCGATGTTCAAGAATTGTCCTCTTGTTTCTGGTTTGTTCTAGGGCACCGGCTCCGGCTCATCTGGCTCTTTCGATGTCTCATTCTCGGACTGTGGCGCGTCGTAGCCCAGTTTTGCAAGGGCAGCGGCGGCGGCCTTCTGCGCACCTTCGTTGTCGTTCTGGTTGCGCAGCTTAATCAGCGGAATGATGGCACGTTTATCACCAATATGACCGAGTGCCTGCGCTGCATGGATCGGTGTCTGGTAGCCTTTTGCCTGTAATGCGGAAATCAGTGGGGTAACGGCTCGCGTGTCGCGCATTTTTCCCAGCATCTGCGCGGCACGCCCTCGGACGATTGTGTCCTCGTTCTCATCTTCAACGGCGACCATCAAAGCCCGCAAAGCCTCTTCTCCGCCGAGCATTCCCAGCTTGTACACGGCCTTGCGACGGCGTTCCTTGTTGAAGTCACGCAGCTCTGCGAGCAACTGCTTCAGATCGGGGTTCGCCATAGTCTATATTGCCTTTCACGTTGTTGACATCTGTGGTTAAAAGACAGGCGATGTTGTGTGATACCTACAGTCCACCACAATGCTATTCTAGTACGCTATTTGCCGTACTACCACTAGAATCCCGTCAAAATAACTGTACAAACCTTTGTGCAGTTTACGCAATAGCCGCCACGTCACGCTCTGCCCGGAACTGCTCAATTTTGCGCAGCGCATCTTCTGTCGTGTTTGCCAGTGCGATTGTCTCTCCGAGGCCCTTATAGATCGTCAGCATAGACGATAACGAGTTCCGAATGATGGGATTGGTAGAAATGATGACCACCAGACCGGCTTCTTTGCCTTCATTTTCTTCGCGGTGTTCGTCTGTCCGGTTCATCGCCCGGTCAAACGCCTTGCCGATGTTCATAAAGAAGTTCGGCAACCCGGATTGTGTGAGGTCGACAATCACGTCGATGTCGTGGTCGTACTTGTTAGTCACAGCCATGCCCGCATCCAGCGCTTCTATCAGGTCTTCCATAGACCAGTCACCCTCAAAGGTGTAACGCATGATGCTCTTATCTGCCTTGCCCCAGTCAATCGTAATCATCGTTCTATGCCCTTAAACTGTTTGTACTTTTATTTAAACCCGTTCAGCGAAGTATGGCGCTAACAGGGTATAAGACACATATTAGAGTTGCAGTGCGGCTTCCTTGATGGTCATCGCCTCGCCCTTTGTAATGTCAATGCCGCCCTCTGGCGTAATGCGGCCCACGCGGTCAGCAAATGGCACAATCTCCGGGCTGTGGGTCGCCATAATCAGCGTGCGCCCCGCGTCCCGTGTGAGTTCCAGCAGCAGGCCCAGCACACTCTCGCCAGTATCCTCATCCAGATTACCCGTCGGCTCATCGGCAATCACAATGGCCGGTTCCGTCACCAGCGCACGCGCAATCGCAATGCGCTGCTGCTCACCACCACTCAGCTTATCCGGGAATGTCTCAGTGCGGTCGGCCAGGCCCACACGCTCCAGCAGGGCAACAGCACGCTGTTCGGCATCTTTGCGGTGTTTGCCACGCAGTTCCAGCGGCAGCGTGATGTTTTCCAGCACCGTCAGTGTGGGGATGAGGTTAAAGAACTGGAAAATAATGCCGATGTTGTCCCGGCGGTAGAGCGTACGCTGCTTTTCCGTCAGCTTCGTGATGTCCGTGCCATCAATTGTAATCGCCCCGGCATCTACCAGATCCACACCGCTAAGCAGGTTCAGCAGGGTGCTTTTACCACTGCCGCTGCGCCCCAGCATTACAAAAAACTCGCCTCTGTGGATGTCAAGGTCGACGTTATCCAGCACAAGCCGCACGCGGTCATCTTCGCCATAGGACTTGCTCAGCCCACGGATTTCTACAATGTTTTCTGGCGTTGTCATCGGTTCAATCAGTTGCCTTCAGTCAGCCGGTATTTAGCGAAAATCTAGCACAACAACATGAGTACACGATGATTTTTCGGTGGCCGCTGCACTACAGATGCAGCGTGCCTGTCCCCCCTTGCGTTCAATGCACAATAGATTACCCTTAGCCCCTATTGGCTATTCCCCATCACAGAGGCCAACGCAACCGTGACCAACATGGGCAGCAACCGCTTTTTCCAGTTCAACTACATTCCATATCCGCTGTGGCGTCGTCGCCTGCCCCTTCCGCTGAGGTGGGCCGTCCGGCCACTGTTGCAGCGCCACTACCCGATTAAAGCAACCACGCGCACCATCCCCACAGTCAATGACGTGGCAGATTACCTGCTGCGCTTTGATCTGCTACCGGGCACCAGCCGCGCCGAACTGCAATCCAACCTCACAGCAGCCCCTGCGCCGATCACCATCGTGGACAGTGACGCGCAGCCTGCTACCACCACACAGGCGTCACGCATACCTGCCCAGTGGGAGCCGATGGAGCGTGTGATGCTGTCGTGGCCGGTGCTTTACCCGCCGCTGTGGACATTACATGCACAGATGGCCGAGGCGATTTCCGCAGTAGCCGATGTGCAGATTAATGTGCTGCATCCAGTGTGGGCACAGGCGGTGTACCTGTATTTGCAGCAGCGCGGCCACACAGATATGGCCCGGTTACAGTTCTACCACCTGCCCACGGATGACATCTGGATACGCGACTATGGCCCGGTGGTGTGCCTGGACGAAAATGGCAATCGTGTGGCCGTCAACATGACGTATGACCCGCTGCCGAACTACCCGCAAACACAGGACGACAGTATGCCGCGCCGCTGGGCCGCGCACAGAAACTTCCCGGTCTATAAACTGGACTTTCACGGTGAGGGCGGCAACATCTGGTCAGATGGTGCAGGTACGCTGCTGATGACCAATCAGGTTTACCGCCAGAATGAGGATATGAACCGCATCGCCCTGCTGGAACGTCTACACGGCGCATTCACGTTCGAGAAACTGGTGCTGCTGCCCCGCCTGCGCCTTGAGGAAACCGGCCATGTCGATCTGGTTATCAAGCTGGCGAGTGCCGATACCGTGCTCATCAGTGCGCCACAGTCACTTTTCACCGGGGATCGCCTGCGCCGCGCCGCCGACCAGCTACGCCGGGATGTGAATGCCCGTGGCGACCGCTACAACGTGGTGGTGCTGCCCACGCCGCCGCTGTACTTCAACTGGTTCGGCTACCCCATCCGGCGCAGCTACACCAACGCCCTGACGATAAACGGACGTGTGCTGGTGCCGGTCTACGGCATCCCCACAGATGAGCAAGCCCTGCGCATCTATGCAGACACCATGCCAGACCATGACATTATTCCGATTGACTGCACGATGGGGGCCAACGGTGGCGGGGCCGT
>JBCCQC010000153.1:0-8320 GCA_039024535.1 Chloroflexota bacterium | reverse complement strand
TTGATTGTGTTTGCCGTTGTGTTCAACGGGGGCGCAGTAGCAATCAACCGACCGCAACCGGCAGTGGCATAACGCAGCGGGCAGGGGGCGCTACTTTGCAGAGAGCAGCCGCTCCATGTAGGCCTGTGCAAAGGCGATGGCCTCATCGCGGTTGTCTTTGATGTAAAAGTCAATCCACGGCAAAAGCGTGAGCACGGTGCGGGTGGCAACAGCGATGTAACCGGGTGGACGGACAAGCGTGATGGCGACAATATCCGGGTTGGCACGGATGACATCACGCCATGCGGGTACCTTCCATTCAATGGACTGGATATTGCTCATGTCAATGATCTGGTAATGGTAGCTCACATCGTTTTCAGTGGCATGGTGCATCACATCGTGTTGTCCCATCATGGCCTCTGATGCCATGATAACGCCCGTCCATGTAAACACATAAATGCCGTCGCCGAGGTACTCGCGTTGGATTGCCATAGTGGTCTTCCAATAAATTACCATTAAGACTACCTGAATTAGACAACAGATCAAAGCGCCGGTCAAGTAGAAGCGGAACCCAATGGTTTTCCTGCTGCCGGGGCAAAACTCATAACCTGATAGGAGTGAAACATATGAATTTCGAATTGCTGTGGAACGTAATGAATGTGGTGATGGTCTTCTGGGTGTTGATGATTGTGGGGGGCTGGTGGCGTGGCACGGAGGCTGTGATGCGGTCGCCGTATGTAGCGATTGTGCCAGTGCTCGTTTACGTGATCGTCGTCATTCCAGAAGCGGCAACCGTCCTCAGTGAGGTGAGCAATCCGTCGGTAGAGCGTATTGGTGCGCTGCTGGCAACCCCGGCAGGCGCAACGCTGGCGTGGGCACACTTCCTTGCGTTTGATTTGCTGGTGGGCCGCTGGATTTACCTGGACAGCCGCGAACGGCGCATCCCGTGGCTGCTGGTGGCGCCGGCACTGTTCTTTACGCTGATGCTGGGGCCGGTAGGCTTTTTGATCTACATGATTGAGCGCGGCGTGTTTGCGTTCATCCGGCGGGAACCGGCAGCGGCAGTATTAGACCCGGCACTCCAACGCAGTTAGTCCGGGCGGATAAACTGTTCGTAGGGCAGCAGTAACAGCATAATGCTGGCACACAGCACCAGAAACAGCCAGCCGGGGTAGGGTGTGCTGGTCATGTAGACCATTTCCCGGAAGATAAACCCGGTAATCAAAATCGCCAGCCCGTAGCGCAGTAAGGCCGCGCTGCGGGTTGTGTGTTCATGGTTGGTGGTGGAAGGTTCCGGGCGGCGTGTGTTCGTCTGGTGATCCATCATTTACTATACCTTCATCCTGATACATGAACGATTACTGGATCATAGCTTAACATAAAATTGCTAAAAAATGTAAAAATTAATACTTTCTTATATATTTCTCAGCCATCAGCAGCGGTAGACTACGCGCTCCTGTTGATGGTGACGCAATGAGGAGCAGGTAACTCTGGCGATATTACTGGTAATTACGGTGTTCTGGGGCGTGTGCGTGACAGGGGGTTGGGCAGTGTCCCGCGCACTGAATTTGCGGTTTTTCGGGTTGAGTATGGCGCTGTTCCTTGCATTGTGGCTGGTGATTACGCTGGCGTTTGCGATGCCGGTGCGCTGGTTCGCGTGGGTGGGGGATGTGGTGCTGGTGGGGTTGTTCGGGGTGTTGTTGTGGCGGGGGCATGGTAGGGGCATGGCAGCGGCAGACGGCCAGAAGGCCGTCCCTACAGCGTTGAACCCATTGAACATAGCAATCTTCGCGGTGGTGCTGCTGATCTTCGCGGTTCCGGCAGTGGTGCTGCCCGTGCCACTGGACACAGACGCGCAGGGATTCGGGTATCTGGCATTGACGGCGCGGCTGAGTGGCGACCTGACGACACTGGCTCCGCTGCAACCGGAGATTGATTACCTGTATGCGCCGGGGTTCACTGTGATTGTGGCTTACCTGAGTGAACGACCGGGCACGCCGCTGCACAGCACGCAGTTTGCGGCGGGGGCGGTGCTAGCGTGGGTGCTGGTGCTGGTGCTGTATGACTTCGGTGTGCTGATTGGCGGTGAGAAACGCGGGCGGGCGCATGTGCTGGCGGCGCTGGTGGGCACAGGGTTATTTTCGGCGTATATGGACAGTCATTATACGTCGGTGCTGGGTCTGGTGTTCGGGGCGGCGTTCCTTGCGGTGATTTACCAGCAGACTGTGGGGAGTAGGGGCATGGCGTGCCATGCCCCTACGAACGGGCGTGCATTAGCGGTAATGGGAATCATTTTTCTGGCGGCGCTGGTGCTGGCTCACCCGGACACGACGATTATTATTGCGCTGGGCTATGGCGCGTGGCTGCTGCTGATGCCGCTGGCACAAACTCGCCCGACGTGGCGGCAGTGGTTAACGTTTGTGTTTGCGATTCCGGGGGCGGCGCTGGTATTGATATTGCCGTGGCTATTGAGTGTGCTGCATCTGCTGGGCAGTGAGATTGCGTCGCCGTTCAGTCGTGACCCCGGTTACTGGCGGATTGTGCTGTCACATCCGTCAGAACTGATTTACCACGGCGGGGTGATTGTGCTGGTGTCTATGGTGGGTGCAATTGTGGGATTGCGTGCGCGGCGTCATGAGGCGCTGCTGGCGGTGGGCTGGCTGGTGCTGATTCTGGAGTTTGCGGCGTTCGGTGTGCTGGAGACAGTCGCGCCGTGGTTGATTGCGCCGATTGTGCGCTACGATTACCCGTTCAGTATTGCGTGGCATGGCCCGATTGTGCCGTATACGCTGCTGGGTGGGCTGGCGTTTGCATGGCTGTGGGAGCGCGTGGAGCACGCACGGCGAGCGCTGCCCGTTGAGCGGCTGGCATGGATTGTGCTATCTGTTGCCGCTGTTGCTATCGTGATGGGAGGGATGTTCAATCGGCAGGTGCTCGCCGCGAGTAAGGGCCGCGTGACATTTTTCGGGGCGTTTGCGTCCCATGCAGATGTGGCAGCGATGTCGTGGTTGCGAGAGAACACAGAATCGGATGCGTACATACTCAACTTCCCCGGCCCGCAGGAAGGCGACTGGGTGCCCGTAATTGCCGAGCGGCGCAGCGTGTACTACCGTCCGCAGCCGTTTTTCCAGCGTGAGGGCGACCCGCTGGCCGATACGCCGGAACAGGTGGCGCTGCGTGACTTCTGGGCAGACCCGGCGGATCCCGAAAATGCCGCGCTACTGGCCGAGTTCGGGGTGGCGTACGTGATTGTGCCGCAGGTGGTGGGCAATCCTGATAGCTTCGCGGAGCATTTCCGGTGGCGCAGGCCGTTCACGGATGTGCTGGAGATGGAAAGCGCCGTCCGCAACGCTGACTATCTGGAGCCGGTGTTCGACGCGGACGGAGCCGAGGTGTATCAATTTAACGGAGGAACATAAATGGTCGAAGATGATGCGAGAGCGCGTCCATTCCTCCCCTTGCCGGGAGAAGAGCTTGCTATTGAGGAAGCAATGCCTGTAACTAATGCTTTGAGGCTAAAATATCATGCAGGACAGCCGGAGCTGTATAAAAGCGGCTCCAGGATGGCGGCTTTACTCACGAAAAAATACTCATCGAAAGCTGTAGCGAAGAATAGTGAAGTTTATCGACTCCCGGACGACATCATGGAGTACAGGATGGCGATATTCGGCGAAATAATGGAGCACATGCATCCTGCATTACCTGCTGTCATGGTTCAGACATATAACGTATTGCCTGACCATCCTATCATTACGCATGGACTTATACTGGATCACCCGGACTTCGCAAAACACGATTCGTTGTATTTCTCACACCTGACCACAGGTTACATGGTTCGTCAGACGAATGCGGCGGAAGTGCGATATTTCTTCGAGAATCGTAATCCGAACCAACAGGGTGATTTTTACATCTTCGACAGAGATCTTCGATGGGTGATTGCCGTCAGTCATAACGATATATTCATGTTGACCGGAGATTTCAAAGTATTCTGAATCTCCGGTACTTGTACTTGATACCTGCTCAGCAAGGTGATCTTGCTACGATTGGACGTAGCTTTCTGCGAAGTGCTTTTCTGCATTGCGCCGCCGGTAGCTGATGGGTTGCTGCGGCTGGTTTTCGGCATAGTGCGCAACCAGGTTTTGCAGGTAGCTATCCAGCGGGGTGTAGTTAAGGCCCAGTTCTTCCTTGCTGCGCGTGTTATCCAGTTCGCTCATCCAGCGATCACTGAACGGCGAACAATCTGGCAGGAATCCGTTGGCATCCAGCAGGCTGCGTGGCGCTTCTACGATGTTGGGTTCGATGTCCAGTGTGCTGCCCAGCCGCTTCAAAAAGTCGACCAGCGTGAGCGTTTCATCCTGAGAGATGTTATAGGCCTGCCCCTTACCAGCACCCGTTTCCAGCAGTTTCATCACGGCCTGTACCACGTCATGGGCATACACATGCCGCAGCGGGTAGTTCGGTTCATCCGGTACCAGTACCGCCCCATTGTCTTTCATCCGCAGGATGTAACCGTAGAGCCGGTTCATGGGGTCGCGTTCTCCGTTGACCATTGGCAGGCGCAGCGAGGTATATGGGAAGTTGTGGGTGGTGTGGGCGCGTGCCAGCAGGTCTTCGGCATGGCGTTTGTTCAGGCCATACAGCCATTCTTCGTGGTCATAGGTGTTCAGCGCCGGTTCGATAATGCATTCGCCGTCGTAGTCCGTTTCTTTAAATGGGCGTGTGAGGCCGGTGCGCAGCAGGTATACCTGCCCGCTGCTGATGAAAATATAGTGGCCGATTTTGCCCCGCAGCAAATCGACAGTGATCTGCGCTTCGTCGCCGTCGTACAGCACAAAATCCACCACAGCGTCGAACGTCTGCCCGCTGAGGGCTTGCTCTAGCTGCGCGGGGATGGTGCGGTCGGCTTTAAGGCGCAGCACATCGTCGGGCAGGTCGTTGCGGGTGATGCCCCGGTTGAGTACGGTTACGGTGTGGCCGTTTTGCTGGAGTGCCAGTGTTAAAAAGTGACCCATATGGCGCGTGCCACCGATAATCAAGACATGCATACTTTCACCATCCTGTGGATGCTGGCAATAATTCTATTTACCCCCATTGTAAGCCACTTCCGTCTGAGTTGCATCAAATCACACGACAACAGAGCGGGGCCATGACCTTATCCCTGCACCCCCATGATATAATCCCCATTAAAAATGGGATGGGCTATCTGAACAAATGGACGACGACCTCAAAAAGTACGAACACATCTGGACGACCGAGAAAAACCAGTGGGTGCTGCTCACAGATGAGGACAGCCAGCGCGAGAAAGACTTCACGCCCTACCACATCAAGTCGTGGAAGTACCTGCACCTTGACGATAACGCACTCCAGCAGGCGATTGTGCAGAAAATGATTGATGCAGGGATGCCACAGGTCACGGACGAGGATATTTTCGGGCGTTAGCGGCCTGCTAAAAATGCCCGGATGCTGCGCACGATGCCCTCTGCGGTGTCTTTATCGAAGTGGCTGCACGTCCCGAGGGAAATCCGCTGGCCGCTGCGCAGCACCAGATACAGCGCAATCGCCTGAAGTTCGTCGTTGGCTTCCAGCAGTGCATGGGAGACACCGTAAATGGAGTGCTGCTGCTGTGCCATGCCGATGCCCTCTGCATGGGTGATGGTTACGGTTTCTGTAGCGCGGTCAAAATCACAGGTCACGCCTCGCAGGATTTTCACCGCCGTGACCGACCCCACCCACGCGAAGAAACACCCCAGCGCAAACACTATGCCCAGCAGCAGCATCCGCAGCCAGTAGTAAGTGGGCAGTGGCTCCCGTATCGAGATGTCGTATGCACTCCACAGGGCCATACCAATCACGGAAATCACACTCATCACCGCGCCCACGCCCATCATCACGCCGATGAGACGGTTGCGGTTACGGATTACAAAATGGTCAGTGTCGTTAATCAAGATTTCCACGGGCTGAGCTTCTCTTATGACCTGCATCAGTTGCTATTGTACGGACGGGATACAACCAGCGCGAAAAATATCACAGGGTGCTCATGTGTGCGTGGGGGTGCATACTGGCATACAATGAAAACAGACGCACAAGTGATAAGGGGACGTTTTGTACATGAAACCACGTTATTTCACAATATTGCTGCTGTTAATGCTCATATTGGGTGCTGGGATCGTTCGGGCACAGGATACATGCTCTGCACAGGTACAGGAAGCCATGGCAAGGCTGGATCAGAATTGTGCAGAGATGGGCCGCAACACCGTGTGCTATGGCAACACGCAGATCCAGGCCACGTTCGCAGAAACCCCGCTGGAGCTACAATTTGCTGTCCCCAGCGACCGCATCGCGCTGAATTTTCTGGCGGGTTTGCGGGCTGGCCCTCTGGATGAAAACGAGGAAACATGGGGGCTGGCCGTGATGAATACGCAGGCCAATTTACCCGGTACGCTGCCGGGGCAGGGTGTGGTGATGCTGGTGATGGGCGACACCGAAGTGACCAATGAAGTCCCGGCTAACGACGCTTTTTTGCCAGCGCCGCCGCTTGACCTGCGCGTGAATGTGGACGGCGCACGCCTGCGCAGTGGCGCTGGCCTCAACTTCACGGTGGCGGGGGTCGCACAGGTGGGGGAGACGGTGCAGGCCGACGCGAAAAACGAAGCCGGGGACTGGGTGCGTGTGGTTTACAACGAGGATGTGGCCGGCTGGATGTTTGCTGACCTGCTGGACGTGACCGCAGAACAACTGGATGGCCTGCCTGTGATAGACCCGACCATCCGCACGCCGATGCAGGCGTTTTACTTTACGACAGGCCTTGGCAACCCCCGCTGCAACGAGGCTCCGGATGCCGTGCTGATTCAGTCTCCACAGCGAACCCGCGTCAACATGACGATTAATGCGGCAGAGATTACGCTGGGCAGCACCATCTACATGGAAACTGACCCGGCCAGCGGCGACATGATATTGTATGTGCTGGACGGCGTGGCCGAGGTGAATAACCTGATTGTGCCGGAAGGCTACCGTGCTGTGGTATCTACTGTCGGGAATGTACAGACTGTGACTGATCTGGCGGCAGCGGGCATTACCACTGTAACCGCACAGGAACTCCCGGAAGTAAGCGGCCAGTGGCGTAGCTGTACTGTCATTGACGCTGCTGACCGCCAGCGCCTGAGCGAACTCCCGAACATCCCGGCCAGTTTGCTGAACTACCCGGTTACGCTGCCGGGGACGCCCACGCAGTTCTGTGCATCTCCGGAGGAACTGGCTGCATTGCAGCAGCCCACAACCGCGCCGGTTCCAACCACGGCACCCACTGTGCCGGGGGCCACACCCGCCCCGGTTACAGTGGTACCGGGTGAAACCGAACAGGTGGTTACGGGTCTGGACTGCTCCACGTTCCGTATTGCCTCACCACGAGAGGGCATGGCCTTCGGCTTCCAGACGTTTTTCTGGGATCCAACGAACCCCGGTGCCGCCTCTTACGATGTGTTTGTGTATGGCAACGATGGCAATCTGGTGGCGCAGGGCAGCACAGCAGCTACCAGCATTGACCTGGACACGGGTGACGCGAATCCGAACGGTGGCGCGACGTATAGCTGGACAGTACAGGCACGTGATGCCGCCGGGAATGTGATCTGTGGGCCGCTGGAACCCGCGTTCCAGTTGCGAGAGGCCGCCCCACCCATGCCACCCGACGACGACGATGATGATGGTGGCGATAACGATAACCTTGATGACGACGATGACGATAATGCACGCAATGATGATAATACGTGTGATGTCAGCGGCCTGTACAAAGATGCAGAGAGCACATGCGCCTATGGCGCTGAGGTAGATGAGGGGGCATGTACATTCAGTTGCCTTGAGGATACGGATAAATGAGAAGGGGGCAGGTCTTCCCCCTCTATGCTATTCTGACGGGTGGGCGAGGCAGGCCGGCCTCCCTGCGCCCTCTGATTTATGATTGGAACGGACACTGTTGATATGAAATTGTATTTAATGCGCCACGGCTATGCCGAACCGGGCGGCACAAAACCCGACGAAGCCCGTACCCTCACTGCACATGGCGAAACGCTCATCCGGCAAACGGGTGTGCTGGTGGCAAACATCAACATGGCCCCGCCACGGATGTTTTGCAGCCCGCGTACCCGTGCGCAGCAAACCGCTACACTTATTGGTAATGCCACTGGCATTGTGCCGGAGGTGCGCGAGGCAGTGAACTTTAAATTCAGTATGGCGGCTGTCGTCGCTATGATTCAGGAGTTCCCGGATGAGGATTTAATGTTTGTGGGCCACGAACCGACCATGAGCAGCACTATCGAAGTCATTACGGGGGCAAGGGTGATGATGA
>JBCCQC010000152.1:0-8323 GCA_039024535.1 Chloroflexota bacterium | reverse complement strand
TACAGGTTGGACATACGCGCTACATCCGGCACACCGGAGACGGCCATCGCGTACAGTGCGAACGCCTCTCGGTTGTATTGCCAGTCTCCGCGACCGTAGTAGCGATAATAAGAACTACCCTGATCCAGTGCAGAGTTTTCCAGCAAGAACTGCTGGCCCCGTGTAAACACAGCCTGGTCAACCGGGTACCAGGCTTCACGGGCGCGGTGCAGGCCAAAGATGACATACGCCGATGTGAGAATGTTACTCTCATCGCGGGTATACCAGCCCCAGCCACCGTCCAGGTTCTGCCGGACGTACAGCATTTGCAGCCCGATGTTCACCTGCTCATCAAGGTCATCTTTCAGGCCCGGACGATCCAGTTCCAGTTCTTCCAGCGCGGTAAATGTCATGATGTTGGGCAGGAAGCGGCTAATGGTCTGCTCGGTACACTGGTGCGGGAAGTTGCGCAGATAGTCGAGACTATCGAGGGTGGTTGATGCCAGCGATGGATCCACACTCACAACCAGTTCACCATCTACAATCGGTAACGTTGTAGGCAACTGAATGCCCTCTGTTACGCGATCTTCTTCGCGCAGGGTGCCTGCCGTCCCGACCGTTTCACGGACGCGGAATTTATGTACTGGCAGCAGGCGGTCATCGCCCTGCCCGATGGCGGGTTTGCTGGCGTCTGTGAACTGGCCGTCTGCGGTGGCACTGAAGAACGTGACATCTACGGCCTCTACATCCTGTGCCACCACGCGCCACTCAAAGCGGGCACGGCCCCCGGCGGGGATGGTTTGCGTCTGTTCTATATTGTCATCCATGAAGGTGACGCCGGTAGCTTCCACAAATGAGGTGACTTCCTGTTCTTCGCCGGTGTTGTTGTTCACGACTGCGGCCAGTACAGACTCGTCATCCACGACGAAGAAGCGCGGGGTGGCCGGGCGCACCAGCAGCGGCAACGTGGAAATCAGGTCGAACGTGTCCTGCCCGACGAGAAACGGCGTATCGACGCCGAATGAAACAGCACGTGCATCCATGCGCCATGTCGTCAGGTTATCCGGCAGTGTAACTTCTATGGTTGCTGTGCCGCTGGCATCTGTTACCAGATCTGGCTGCCAGAGGGTCGTATTTTCAAAGTCGGCACGGATAGTGAACAGGCCGAGGTCGCCACCGCCGCCACCGCCACCACCTTTGAACTCCTCTGTGACCTGCTGCGTGAGTTCGTCGGCGTTGATAGTGAGTGGGGTGCTGGTGCGCACAGCAAGGCGCTGCTCGTTGTAGAAGCGATCCATCATCAGGCCGCTATTCGGCTCCACAACAGAGAGCGCGGCAAGGTCAGTCAGTCCGACGCCGACCTGCGCGGAAACCGGGTCGCCTTTGTAGTCCGTGGTGCGGACGGTGTAGCTGATCGTCTGGCGGGGTTGTGCCTGCTCCACGTTCGGCTCAATAGCAATGTTGACTTCTTTGCGCTCTGCATCAACGATCAGATTGGTAAGGCCATAGCGGAAACCTGCCACCGGGTTATTCTCGTCCACGCCTTTCACCAGCATTACGCTGACAAACACATTTGGTGCGAAGTCCTCGGTGATGGGCAGTTCGTAGACGATGGAATTGGTGTCCATGACGAGACGGTCTGTGCGAATGACGCCATCACGCTCTACCGTGACGAGTGCCTGTGCGGTACCCTGGAACGGTGATGTGATGAGAATGCGTGCCGTGTCTCCCACGCGGTATTCTTCGGCGTCGGCAATCAGGTCTATGGTGCGGTCGTTTTCCTGCCTCCACTGAACATACTGGCGGCCTGATGCCCAGATGGTGCGCGTGGATTGCAGTTCGTTACCGAGTTCGTCGCGGGTGATGGCGACGAGGCGATAGACGCCGCCCTGTGGTGGGGTGAATGCGTATATGCCACGCCCTTCGCTGTCTGTTGTGATGGTCTCGCGGGCGACTTCAGTCTGTTCCGTTTCGGATCGATACACATAGCGTCCGCTGTCGTCCAGTTCGCGCACCGTGTTCCATTCCCAGCGCTCAATGATGACATCAACTGGCTGGCTGGCTACCGGCAGACTGTCCCAGTCTACGGTGACGACGTTTACATCCAGCGGTTCGTCCACACGGCCCACGTAGCGGTCTGTACCCACGCCCACATACAGCAGGCCCTCATGCACAATCGCAGTTTCGCGACCACTCACGCTGAAGCCAGATTCATCACGGACGGTTGCCTCTATCGTGAATGTCTGGCTGCCTGTGGTGTTCTCACCGGGGAGGCTATCCAGATTGGTGCCGATTTCTATCAGGGCATTGCCGCTGTCATCAGTTGTGGTTTCTCCGTTGCTGGCGAGCTGGCCGTAACTGTAGCCAAAACCGCTATAGTAGCTGTAGGGCCTGAAGCTGCGGAAGCTGTAGCGCCCTTCCCCGGTGTAGCGGAAGTTGTAGGGCTGTGCCTGTACTGCGTAGGTCACATTGGCATTAGAAACGCCGCCACCAAAGAAGTAGCGGCCTTCTACCAGTGCATTCAGTGGGTCGCCCTGTACGGTGTCTTCGACATCTGGCGTTACGCTCACCTGAAACTCTGGTGTGCGGAACTCTGCTACGGAGAAGTAAAGGGTATCCAGTGAGCGATAGTCTTCGTTATCGACTTTTGCCTGAATGCGGTAGAAGCTGCCGAGAACTGCATCCTCTGCCAGTAAAATCGTGTCGTGGAACATGCCGTATTCGTCTATGGGTACGCTCTGATCGTAGATGATGTTGTTACGGTCATCGTAGATTTGCACGAAGATGGAATCCATGTCCGGTTGCAGATAGGTCACGTCTTCTTTCTGACGGAGGATGCCCCGGAAGTAAACGGGTTCGTTCGGGCGGTAGATGGGCCGGTCGGTGTATAGATAGGCGCGATAGGCTTCTGGCTCGAAGCTGTACCCCACGCTGAACTCATATGGCTCAATGCCCCGTTCCCAGCGGTCGGCACTGATGCCGAACTCATCGGACGTATTTACGATGGCAATCATCGGGTCACGCAGGCTATCCAGCCGCTCTATATCGACGCGGGCGACGCCGTCTGTATCGGTTACTGCGCTGCCATAAGCCTGCGGAATGCTATCCTGATTTATCGATCCGTAGAACTGCACCGGCACATTTGCCAGTGGTTCGCCGGTTTCCACGTTCGTGACCCATGCTACAGCTCCATTGACGAAGTATTTGAGCGTGATATTCGCAGTCGAAACCATCATGAAGTGGGATGGTGATGTGCGGTAGGTTGCGTTGGGTGTGTTGGTGCGTGCCGTCAGGAAGTACATGCCAGGGGCCAGTGCGCCGCCGTCGTCCTGCGTCACTGTAACTGGCGCGACATCGGCCTGTGTGCGTACATCAATGAAGTACTCATCGCCTGCGCTTTCTGCCACCCATACCAGCGTGCCATCGCGCAGTTCTACCTGATACCACGGAATTTCATCGATGCACAGCGGCCCCTGTAACACTGGCATTTGATAGCCACGGTAGATTAACTCCACAACTTCGCCATCCGGCGCGGATTCACGTGCCCGCAGTGGGTCTGGCTCTGTGGCGACGATGGCAAGATCACCGGGCTGTAGGCGTGAGGGAAGCGCACCCTCACATGAAGCAATGCCAGATGGGGCGCTGCCGTTCGAAGGGCTACCCATGTCCAGCAGGTCAAAGCGGCGCTGGTTCTGTGGCACCACGCTGGCGTCAATCGTCCAGTTGCGAATATTGCTGGCGGGTGATGGCTCATAGCCGCTGGCGACATTAAAACGATCCGCAGTCAGGCGGTTGAGAATGTCCTGTGTATCGACCGTGTACAGTGACAGATCAATCTGGTCGATGTTGCGATAGGCAAGGTAAAGTTCGGTGGTTTCGCGGTAGGCGTTGTAAAACCCGATCTGCTCCGGCACCTGTAAGGTATATTCTGGCATGAAGGCGCGTGTGGTGTACTGGAGCACGATGGCGTCTTCGATGCGGTTGCCGAACACATCTTCCATACCCGGTTCCAGCGTGATGGTATAGGTGGTGCTGGCGGCTGTGCCGAAGTTCAGGCGGTAGCGGTTGTTGTAGTCACTGTAAAAGCCGGTTGCATTCGCACCTTCTATCGGTTCTGGCTCAATGCGGATATGCTCGTCAATTGTGGCCGGGTTCATGGGGGATGCAAACTCAATCGACAGGCCGCTGTAGATGTCCACGAGTTCTTGCTCATCGCGCGGGGAGGTGCTGATGATGGCAGGCAGCGGCACTGTGAGGAACGACCATTGATCGCGCTGTACGCCCAGCGGGTTATCGCCAATGAGTGGGAAGACCTGCGTCTGGTCAATGCTGGCGAAGTAGAACGTATCCAGTACCAGTGGCTCCGACGGGACAAATGTAAACTGTGTGCTGACTTCATTCCAGCGGAACTCGCCGGGAACGGCATTATCGCTACCCTCGGCGACCAGACGAAACGCACTTTCTACGCTGGCTTCGTTCATGCGCTGGTTAAACCAGAGGGTAACTGGCTCGTCTGCACGTACGTCAAAATCGCCGTCATTGGGCAGGCGCTCTATAATTTGCGGGGTCTGTGTGGAAAACGACCACGAGAATGGCTCCAGCGGCATACCGTCAATGCTTTCCAGTTCACTGACGGTGATGGTGTAGGTGGTGCCCCCGGCCATTGCAACGTCCGGTCGGAAAATGTAAATCGAGGTGTTGATCCACTCGCCCTTGCCTGCAATGGCTGGCTGGATCGTCAGCGGGTCGGGTAGCTGGTCGCGTTCTTCCAGAATAGTGAGCGGTACCACCGGGCGGTTAAATACGACAGTGATGGGTGTGCGCGTGCTGATTTCCGTTGTGTCATCGGCTGGCAGCACCTCGGTGATGAGCAGGTTGCTTTCGAGATCAAGTGCCCCACCTTCTTCTAGCGACTTTTCCTGTGCGAGTGTGGCAGGCAAGCTGAAGGCCAGCATCGCTGCCACCAGCGAAAATAGCAATAATCTGTTAAACATAGAAACTCCCTGTATTGTCTGCGTTCTGTTACCCCACTATGCATTATACGCGGGTTTGCAGGGAGAAGAAATTCGAGTGAGGTATGGTTTCCCTACGGGACAGGTACGACGATGTGCGGCATATCAAACCAGTCTTGCAGTACCTGCCAGTGGAAGGCCGCCCACTCACGGGTGTAGGAAAAGAGGATTTCGCCTGTGGTCAGGTAGCCGATGTCTGCCGGACTGGTGACAACGGGGACACCTGCCCGCCAGAAAAGCCAGCGTGCCCGCAGCATGTGGTAGCGCGAACTGACGACGACAGCGGTTTCCATGTTGTTTTGCAGCATCAACTCGTTGGTGTAAAACACGTTACCGGCTGTGTTGATGCTGCTGTATTCGCTGAGGATACGCTCTACCGGAACACCTTTCGCAATCAGCACATCTTCGCAGGCTTCCGCTTCGGAGCGTGGGCCGCCTGTAACGCCGCCAGTACACATTATCACTGGCGCAATGCCCTGCTTCCACAGGTCGGCCCCCTGTGTTGCCCGGACGATCAGCGTTTGTGAGGGACTGCCGTCGGCTTCTATACCAGCGCCAAGCACAATGATAGCGTCTGATGGGCGTGTGCCGTCCCGGTTGCCATACAGAATGATCGCCAGCACCAGACCTATCGAAAACACGACCCATGCACCGAACAGAACCACAATGCCGCGCAGCAGCCATTTTAAGACACGTGACATGGTCAGTGTTTGATTTCCTCGTCGTCCTCGTCGTCAAAGTCAAACATGCCGCCGAAGTCGGGGGTAATTTTGCCGAGCATCCAGCCGTCAATGGCCGTTAACCGCAGCCGAATAATGACGTTGCTGCCCTCACCAAACTCAATCGGTGGTTCCCCGGCGACGATGACCGGGTCTTTGAGGTGAACGTATGTGACCGGAGGGGGTAAATCCATATCGTCAATGTCGTCTTCGTCGTCCATTTCTGCCGCCATATCTTCCATGCTGAACTCTGCCAGTGAGCGCAGGTTCAGCAGGTCTTTCAGGCCTTCGCGCATTTCTTCTGGCATATTTTCATCGTCAATCTGGACGTGTGACGCCAGCATATCAGAAATGTTGTCGAGATAGGCTTTTTCGCTGGTGAGGGTGCCGCTGACCACGAGCCCACGGGCCATGAGGGTTGCGCCCATTTCCATGCCCATGCCATTCACGAGTGCCGTCAGAATGTAGGTGAGAACGATGTCCGGCTCATCCCATACATTGTCGCCGCCGCCGCTGAACATCGGGGGTAAATCAAACATGATGATTCGCTTTCTGTTACATTGTCGTCTGGTAGAGAAGGCAGGAGGGCGAAGCGCCTAAAGCTCACCGCGCCCTTCCAGTGCCCGCATCAGCGTTACGGAATCGACGTATTCAATATCGCCGCCGGTGGGCAGGCCGCGTGCCAGCCGTGTGATTTTGATGCCTTTCTCGTTTAGCTCCCGGCTGATGTACATTGCTGTGGCATCACCTTCCTGGCCGGGGTTGGTGGCGATGATGACTTCGCCGATTGGCCCCTCGTTCACGCGCTGCACCAGTTCTGCAATGCGGATGTCCCCGGCCATGATGCCATTGACGGGGCTGATGGCGCCGTGCAGCACATGGTACACCCCGCGATAGACGCCGGTGCGCTCCAGCGCGAGTACGTCCAGCGGTTCTTCTACTACTGCGACGGTCGTTTCGTCGCGCTCTGGATTACTGCAAATGGGGCACGGGTCTTCCACTGTGATGTTGCTGCACACGCCGCAAAAGATGGTTTTTTCTTTCAGGTCGCGCAGCGCATCGGCCAGGTTCAGTGAAATATCCTCCGGGGCACGCAGCAGGAAATAGGCCAGCCGCGATGCAGATTTAGGACCAATCCCCGGCAGGCGAGAGAGCGCCGCAATTACATCGGTGACTGGCTTTGGAACGGCCCCACTCATTGGCCGAGCAATCCGCCGAGGCCGGGGATGTTGCCGAGGCCGCCAGTAATTTCTTCCATGCGTTCGGCGGCCATCGTCTGGCTTTCTTCAACGGCCTGGTTGGTTGCCAGCACCAGCAAATCCTCAAGGTCAGTGAGCCAGTCTTCTTCACTGGTGTCGATCATCTCCGGGTTAATGCTGACGGACTGAATCCGCTGGTGCCCGGTGATTACTACCGTGATGGCCCCACCGCCCACAGAGACTTCTACAGTTGCAGTTTCCAGTTCTTCACGGGCTTTTTCCATGTCTTCCTGCATCTTCTGGAACTTGCCCATCATGCCGCCCATACCACCGGGCATCCCGCCACCTGCACCGCGTCCACGCCGCTTTGCCATGTGTTTACTCCTCTGTATTTTGGTCTATGTTTCACACAATCATGCCATTACTGCTCAGATTTGTCATGGTGTGGATGGATGTCTGCGCCCAGTTTACGGGCTTCTGCAATCAGCGGATTGTCCACGTTAACGCCCTCACCCACAGCCGTGTCTTCTGTGCCCACGATGACGCGATATTGCAGGGGTGTTTTGTGCAGGTAGTTCAGCACATAGTTCAACAGGCTGCGATGGTCTGCATTGGACAGGCGCTCTACAAACACATCATTCTGCACGCCCAGTGTAATCACGTTACCGTTAATGCCTACAATATTGACGTGTTCCAGCAGGGCACCGAGGATAACGCTTTTGACCTTCACAGCCTTGATGGTTTCTCCCCAGCGTGACTGAACTTCTGATAGGGGCACGGCGGCTCCCGCAGAAGATACCATCGGGGTGGCGGCAGGTGCTTCTGCTGGCACGGTGGGAATCGTTGCCTGTGGGTTGCTGGCTGCCATTGCCATGCGGGTATCCACGATGCGCTCGATGTGGGCTTCTATGCTGGTCAGGTCAATGGTGGGGGCACCGGCTGCTGGTGCGCTAACAGGTTGTCCGACCCGTTCGTGCGTGCTCTCCACAAGTGCCAGTTCCAGTGCAAGCTGCGGGTGCCAGCCGCCGTGCTGGTCATTCACCGCATCACTGAAGGCCCTTACTGCCCGCAGCAACGTGTGTTTGTCTACCAGACTGGCCTGTTCGGTGTAAATCTGGCGCATTTCGTCTGAAGCCTCTATGAGGTCTGCACTGGAAGTTTGTGCCAGCAGCACACTGCGTAGATGCTCCACTACTTGCTGCCCGAACTGCTTCGGGTCACTGCCGGAATCTACGGCTGTGTTGATAATATGCAGGCCGTTGACCGTATCCGCTGTCAGCACGGCTTCTGCGAGGCCCAGCACCGTTTCACTTTTCGCTGTGCCCAGAATGCGCTCGGTAATGGCGAGTGTGATGTGTTCTTCCGGGTCGGCCACAATCTGATCGAGCAGGCTGATACTGTCGCGGACGCTGCC
>JBCCQC010000151.1:0-8383 GCA_039024535.1 Chloroflexota bacterium | reverse complement strand
GGCAAGGTCTGGAAGCTCGCCGCAGAAGCCAACGATCCAAAGAAGCGCACCCGTCTGACGGGCAACAACCAGCGCGGCAAGACACGCTATCGCCACGCCGAAGGGATTCAGTGCGGCACGCAAGCGCGTTCTGTGCCTACTCATCTGGTGGAGCAGGATGTGCTGGAGCTGGTGAATCTGCTCACACTCAAGCCAGAGGCGATGGACGCCATGCTGGAACTGGCGGTGCAGTCCGAGGCGGGATTGATTGATGAGGACGCCGAGACGTTCGAGGCGCAGAGGCGAACGATGATCGCCAAGTACCACCGCAAGATTGAGGCGGCACGCTTCCTGTTCGAGGAGGGCGATATGTCACGGGAGGACTACCTCAAGCGCAAGGACGATAGTGAGCGCATGATTGCGCACTGGGAAGCGCGTACAACGGAGGTGCAGAAAAAGGCAATCGAGCTGACCGCCTGCCTGGATGCAGTCAATCGTCTACGCAGTTCATGGGAGGCTGCGACCAACGAAGAGCGTCAGATGCTCGCCCGCAATCTGTTTCAATCCATCGTGTACGACCTGGATCAGCGCAAGATCGTAGATTTCCGCCTGCACGCCTGGGCCGACCACTATCTGATGTTGCGTTCGGAACTACACAATGATGATCCGGATGGTGGCGGGGCGTCCAATTCAGGAGAACCAGATTTGGTTGGCGAAGGTGAAACTGTCACAGGAAACAAAAACTCCACTGCCGTTTCAAGCAGTGGAGAGATTTATGCCCCCAACGGGGTTCGAACCCGTGTTTCCGCCTTGAAAGGGCGGCGTCCTAGGCCACTAGACGATGGGGACAACTACTCAAATGGTAACGCTATGCGCTTTTTGCGTCAAGGGTGGACAATGCATTCAGTTCAAATTGGTCAGGTTTCGCTCCGGGGCAGAGCCACCAGACATAAACCTGAAATAGGTGGGCACTCATGGACAACTGCTCCATTAATATGAACTGTCAGCGTTGAGGTAAGTTCTGGTGTTAAAGGCAGGTAAGCTGGATCGCATTGACCACTATTGTATGAAATACGCTGCGTTGTATCTACAATCAGACAGGTACCCCCGGCCAGTGTCTGCCGATGCAAACCATCAGTCAGTATAGGATCATTCCCACCGATCAACTCGAGGCTATGTAACGAAACCGATGAATAGCCAGAGTTGATAAACATCAGACGGTCTCCGTCATAACCAATGGCAACGAGAGGATCTGGCATGTGACCAAATGACTGTTCCAATGGTAGCACGAATGCATTGGGGTGTATTCCCCGGTAATGTTGTGTCAGATCCATTGTTGGGTCAACGAAAAGTTGTGGTGGCCTGCTGTTGAGCGATGCCATCACCCATGCTCGCACGACGATCCCCTCATGTCCTTTTTGCCGCATGTCCGCTTCCACATGATGTGCAAATTGCAGCAGCATATCGGGGCGGCTTGCCATTTTGTTACGCTGCCGGGTCGTGAGGTAATCCAGCACATTGATCTCGGCACTGTTGCCCTGCGCGTCTTCTACGAACAGGCGCACAAACGCGTCTTTGTCTCGCAGGCGCATATGCCACGCAAACCGATGGCCTTCTTCTGTCCAGCTAACCTTCCCCGGACATAGAACATGGCGAAATGGGAATAGCAACTGCCATGCGACGTACACGCCAATCAGACCCAGCACCGTGTACTGTCTGTTCAGTGAGAACGATTGCTGTTGCTCTTGTGGCTGGTTGCCCATGCGTTTGACGAAAATGTTGAACCACTCGGGTGGCAGGAAAATGAGTGTGGCCCCCAGCATCATCCACGGGAAGATACCGATGGGAAACAGGTTGGCGTTCATGATGTGAAAAAATGCAATTCCGGCCACACCCAGCCAGCGAGTTCGCCGCCACAGCACCAGCGGCACCGCCAGCAAATCCAGGAACAGACCTCCATAGGAGAAAAAGTAGGGTGCCCATTCAGTTGTAAAGTACTGTCCTACCAGTGGGAAGTCAGTTCTTGCTGCCAGCCAGTCGCGCATGGGTTCGCCGCGTAACCAATCCCCATTCATTTTGGCGAACGCGCCGTACACGTAGGGTACACCGACCTGAAACCGCAGCCAGTACAACGTCCACCGGGGTGCGGTTGCCGAACGCAGTTTCGGCTCCAGCCATGCATCAACGGAATAGGCCCGGTGTAGTGGCAGAAAGATGAGTAGAAAACCAAGCAGGCTGATGAGATAGAAGTGGTTGAGGTATTGCGTTTGATCCAGCAGGAAGATGTAGGTAAACACGAGGAAAAAAGCGGTCATTGCCAGCCGGTACATCAACCCGATAACAATCAGCAAGCAGATGACACCCAGCGCATAGAACACCCACACCATGCCCTCACCGGGCAGTGGGCTGATCCAGTTAAAACCGTAGTAGGTGAAGTGGAACGACGGTGCCATGTAGTACCGCTCAATCCACCCCTTTGAGAAGTATCGGAACACCTCCCACATCATAATCCCACCGAACAAAACCCGGAACAGCACCAGAGGCATGATGTTCACGGATTCAAACAGACTGACGCGAAGATGTTCCAGTTGCCTGTGCATGTGCAAAATCCCCCACTGTGAGGGACGCTAACACATGGCTACCCCCACAACCTTACTTCCACTTGATTGTACACCCCACCGGGGCTGTCTGTGTTGTTGAGATGTCACTATTGGCCAGCAAAGCATCCAGTGCATCGCGGAAATACGTTACAGACACCGCGTCAGGATTTTCGTAATTGTCATCTACTGCGCCATGATAGCGGAGTTTGCCGGTTTTGTCGAAAAGGAAAATCTCCGGGGTGCGCTCTGCACCGTAGGACGTGGCAATTTCCTGTGTTTCGTCGCGCAGGTACGGGAAGTTAATGCCTTTTTCTGCTGCGTGCTTTTTCGAGCTATCCATATCGTCGGCAGGGTATTTCACTGCGTCGTTTGCGCCGATGCCGATGAGTTGCACGCCTTTATCTGCATAGTCGTTCTGTACGGCAATGAGGCGGTCTTCCCATGCCAGCACGTAGGGGCAGTGGTTGCAGGTGAACACAACCGCAACTGCTTCTTTATCGCTGTAATCTACGAAGGTATGGTTTTTGCCATCCACACCGGGCAGGTCGAACGGAATTGCGTTATCGCCAATAGCAAGTGCCATCGTTTTATGCTCCTTATTCTGTTGTTTTCTGTGCAAGCGCGTTACGAATCATATCGGGAGAGGGCAGCGGAGAAAAGCGTCCATCTGCCCAGTGATACACACGGCAGGTTAACATGGCGGGGGTATCTGGCGGTGGCGGAACAATATCCTTACCGTTCACAAGAATCGTCGGTGAGCCAACAAAACCCCGGTTTTCCGCCTCCTCTTCGGTTTCAACTTTTGTGATGCGAATTTCTGCGGCGATGCCTTCTTCAGCCATCACCTCCCTGAGGCGGGCCAGTGCAACGTCATGTGAGGGACAATCTTCAAAGTAAAGAAAATGAATGTCCACGTGTTTTCTCTCTGTTCTGCGTGTGCATTTTGCCTTTCTGACGTATCAGCAACAGGTGATCTTACCGGTAAGAGGTGCAGGATCACATGTCATCTGCTATACATAGCAGACAATAACACAGGTGTTGAATATGGACGTTAATGGACTACTGGCACTCCGCAAGCAGAAAAACAATTTTTACCGCACGCACCCACATTCCCCGCTGACGCCAGAACAACAGCAGCACTTTACCGGGCTGACATATTATGACCCGAACCCGTCGCTGATTCTGGAAGTTGAAGTGGATGTCTTTGAGGATCAGGAGCAAATCTTGATGCAGACAAACCGCAACGAACTGAAGCCATTTTTCCGCTATGGTTCGTTTGATGTCACCGTCGGCGAACAGACTGCTTCGCTAACAATCTACCGTTCTCCAGAGGGAAACTTTTTCCTCCCCTTTGTAGATGCAAATGCGGGTAGCGAAACCTACCCGGCAGGGCGCTATCTTGATCTGGAATCGATGGATGATGGCCTGTTTGTCGTGGATTTCAATCTGGCGTATAACCCGTATTGTGCCTACAACGAGCGCTGGGTATGCCCGGTGACACCGGCAGAAAATCGCATTGACCTGCCAATTGAAGCTGGCGAAAAGCTACCGGCTGAGGCGTGGGTGACAAAATAACTGTGTGGGGATGCGCTGGCATCCCATATATCCCAACTCTGGTACACGACATGCCGCCGCCATCCAGAGCTGAAAAGTCAGTGGATGTGAGGCAAGTTGAGAATGTCGGCAGTCTGATCAGCAAGTGGCCTCAGAATCCCCCACTCCCCTACTCTGAAGAAATGCTAGAGGCGGATCACCGTGCCGCAGTACTGGCACTTGATCTCGGTTTGCCCTGCCACCACCCGTGGTAGTGTTGCTCCGCACACATGGCAGGCTGTGGGCGCATTGCGCAGCGCTTCCAGCATTTCCGGGTCTGGCTCAATTGCGCGTTCGTCTTCAAGGTTACCACTGATCATCCGGTTGATCTGCTTCTGCCAGAATTTGTTGTCGGCACTGCCCTTGACTTCGATCGTAACTTCGCGCAGATTACCTTCGTTGAGTGAGAAGTACATCATGTCTTTGCCGCCGAACATACCCTTATTCTCGACTTTAATGCTATCGACTGCACTCAGCGATGCTTCCCATTCCAGTTCCTGTTCTTTTTTGCTGCCGATGCCGATCACACCACCCTTGCGTTCTTTTTGCTCGAAGATCAGACGCTGGTTCGTCAGGTAGAGGATGCCATCCGGGTCTTTTTTGCCCCTGCCGGTGAGCACAAGTTCAGCCTTTGCTGCGAGGAATACATCTTCTGCCGCGCCGAAATCAAATGAGGCTTCTTCTTTCATATCCAGCACCCACTTGATGCTCTGAATCTGCGAGTATGTGCTGTCCACATCGCCTTCCAGCGTCTCAAAGACCAGTTCAAGCCGTTCTTTTGCTGCACCGATGGCTTTTTCAAGTTCGTCGATAGCTTCTTCAGCTTTTTCTGCCATGCGTTCGAACACTGTCTCGTTGTCTGTCTGGCGTTCAGCGCTGGTCAGTAGTGCCTTCGGCGCTGCAACAGCAGCACTCAGGGTTGTAACCTCCTGCTGGAGCGTGGTCATAACCTCGGTGCGGATTTCGTTCCACTGATTTTTAAAAACCTCAACCTTGTCTTCCAGATAAGCACGGTAGGCATAGCCACGGTCACGAATGCCCTTTACCTCGTCTGGCAGGCCGTTGATGCTGTCCGTCAGATCTTTAATCCGGCGCGTGATGCTGGAGAGGCTGCCATCTTCGGCGGCATCGTCGTAGCGGCTTTGCAGGTCGTCATAGCGTTCCTGTGCTTCAGACATAGTGACTCCTTAAGTAGTTGATTCAGAGAATTTTGTAAGCTGCGAACGCAGGTAAGACTCCATAAAGCCGTTCAGGTCGCCATCCAGCACTGCGGACGGATTCCCCATTTCAAAGCTCGTTCGCAGGTCTTTGACCATCTGGTAGGGGTGCAGCACATAAGACCGAATCTGGTTGCCCCACCCGGCATCCACGTTTTCGCCCTTCAATTCGGCAAGTTCGGCCTCCTGTTTGCGCTGCTCCATTTCGAACAGCCGTGCTTTCAAAATTTGCATGGCGCGGTCACGGTTTTGCGTCTGGCTGCGCTGGTTCTGGCATTGCACGACGATGCCGGTGGGTTCGTGGGTGATGCGTACAGCAGTATCGTTCTTCTGGACATGCTGGCCGCCCGCGCCACCGGCCCGGAATGTGTCGATACGCAGGTCGTTAGGATTCACGTCAATTTCGATGTCATCCTGAATGTCCGGCCATAGTTCAACCTTTGCAAACGCCGTGTGACGCCGCGCTGCACTATCAAACGGGGACTGGCGCACCAGCCGATGAACCCCTTGCTCGCTCTGCAAGTAGCCATAGGGGTAGTCTCCGCCACGCACACTGATCGTCACACTTTTAATGCCGGCTTCCTCGCCTTCACTACGGTCAAGCACCTCTACTTTGTGGCCGTTCTGCTCTGCCCAGCGCAGGTACATCCGCTCCAGCATCTCGGCCCAGTCCTGGGCATCGGTGCCACCGGCCCCGGCATGGATTGAGAGAATCGCATCTTCGTTGTCGTATGCACCGGAGAATACGGCTTCCAGTTCCATGCGGTCAGTCACGCCGATGAGTTTATTGGCTTCTTCAGTCAGTTCGTCCTGCAGGTCATCGTCGCCCAGTTCGGTTAATTCAAGCGCGTCATTTACCCGCAATGTATGTTTTTGCCACTTCTCAACCTCGTTCTTGAGCTTTGACATGCGCTGCATAAACTTCTGCGCTTCCTGTGGGTTGTCCCAGAAGTCCGGCGCAGAAGCCGTTTTTTCCATTTCGGCAACTTCTGTGGCTTTCCGGTCAATACCCAGTCGATTGCTGAGGCCATCAACCTTTTCTTTGAGTTCTCTCAGTTGTGTTGTAAGGCTATCCATAGTCGAATTTCGCAACGCGGCAGTAGCATGGAGCGCCGCGTTTGCTATCCTCCCTTTCCAATCAGCATATTCAGTTCTGGTTCTGTAGCAAATTCGGGTGGGGCAAGCAGACTGCGTGGGGATGTGCGCAGTCAGTTTTCGTCAAACAGACTGTCGATGAATTCGTCGGGATCAAAGCGTGCAAGGTCGTCCATGCCCTCACCCAGGCCGACGAAGTGTACCGGTAGCTTTAACTCGTTAAAAATCGAGAACACCATGCCGCCTTTTGCAGAGCCATCCAGTTTGGTCACGATGACGCCGGTTACGTCCACCACTTCCTGGAACTTCTTTGCCTGTTGCAGCGCGTTCTGTCCGGTAGTGCCGTCCAGCACCAGCAAAATCTCGTGAGGGGCCTTGTGTACCGTCTTCTGAGAAACCGCCTTGATCTTGGCAAGTTCTTCCATCAGGTTGTAGTTGTTGTGCAGGCGGCCTGCCGTATCAACAATCAGCGTATCCAGCTTGCGTGCGCGGGCTGCCGATGTTGCATCGAATACAACCGAGGCCGGGTCGGAGTTGGCTTTGTTAGCAATCACAGGAACGTCCAGCCGCCTGCCCCATGTTTGCAACTGCTCAATCGCCGCTGCACGGAATGTGTCCGCTGCCGCAAGAATGACATTACGTCCGTTGTTTTTCAGATAATTGGTTAGCTTGGCGATGGATGTAGTCTTGCCAGAGCCATTAACACCGACGATCAGAATAACGGACAGGATACGACCCTCCAGGTCAAGCTCCGGTGGTTCAGTCAACAGATCACGAAGCGTCTCTTTCAGCACAATCTGTGCGCCCTCTGCTGTCACAACGCCCTCGGTCTGCACACGCTCCCGCACTGTGTCCAGAACGTGCATCGTAGTCGCTGCGCCAAGGTCTGCCTGGATGAGCAGGGCCTCAATGTCCTCCCACGTTTCGTCGTCAATCTCAGTTGCGCCGATCATCTGCGATATGCGGCCAAAAAACGAGTTTCTCGTCTTTGACATGCCGCGCCGGAATAGACCCAAGAGCTTTCTCCGTTTTGTTTCTACAGTCGTAAAGCATCATAATACAATCCGCGAATATGCAAAACAAGGCTACTGAACGTCTGATAATTGGATTGGACGGGTTATAATGCCCTGCGGAGATGCTGCGACACCGCCGGTTAATCTCGAACCACATCTCCCTCCATTTGCAACCATGAAAGGAAATCCCCCATGCGTCGTGTCATGATTACAGGCATCGGGGCTGTTACACCGGTCGGGCTGGACGCTGAGCAAAGCTGGCAATCTATGAAATCGGGCAAGAGCGGCATCGGCCATATTTCGCTGTTTGACAGTGGTGAGTTTGATGTGAAAATCGCCGGGGAAGTCACCGGCTGGGAACCCGCAGACCATATCTCTGCAAAAGATGTGCGCCGTCGAGATCGCTACCAGTTGCTGGCCCACACCGCAATTCAACAGGCGATGCAATCTGCTGGCCTTGACGCTGACACCATGCCAGACCCTTACCGCGTCGGTGTGATGGTGGGGTCGTCAATTGGTGGGATGACCAGCTTTTCCGAACAGTTGCATCGCATTGACGCCGACGGGCCTCGCCGTATGGCTCCGTTTGGCATCCCGTCATTTATGACGACGACGGGCAGCAGCATGGGCAGTGTCAGTATTGGTGCAATGGGCGCATCGTATATCGTCACGTCGGCCTGTGCCACTGGCTCTGACTGCATCGGCAATGCGTTTGATCGCGTTCGCATGGGGCGTGCCGATGTCATGCTGGCCGGGGCCGCCCGGCTTAACCGATACTCAAGGCACCGTATATAATAATTGGATAGCGTGAATATCGGTTATTGCGAAGTTTTTTGTATACTTGTCGCCGGCTGATCCAGGAGGAGCTGGTAGCCAAGCGAATTAG
>JBCCQC010000150.1:0-8388 GCA_039024535.1 Chloroflexota bacterium | reverse complement strand
CCTACCACAGCAGGATCGCCATCTACAGCAGCCTCCCATGAGCCGTTATTGTTTGAAATAATAATGGGTAACACATTATCAACATTCAATTGTGTATGAGAGTTACCGCTATTATTCCGATCAATGATACTAATAGAAGCAATTCCCCACTGTCCCTCCCAACGGACATCAACTACCGTAATGTCGACAGCGTTGAAACGAGTCTCTGTATATTCTCGTATGGCGCTTTCAACAGACGCTCGTGCTTCCTGCGGGGTTTTCTGAGCGGTCGATTACCCAAAAGTAATGTTAATTATACTCTCTGACGTGTCAGACTGATCGCTAGAAGGTTGTTCCTGCGCGAAGACCTGTTGCCCATGAGGCGCAAGTCCCAGTAAAATCGCCACGACCATGACGATTATCCAGATTCTATGTTTCATATATGTAATGACCCTTACAGCTTTTTGTAATGAACACTTATGTAAACCTATGTTAAATATACACCAGAGTTGTTACACGTAAAATAAACATAACAAAATCGATACTTTCTTAAATGTAGCCTGTGCCGTGCAGTAATGGCTCACAGCCTCTTATTTTAAATTCCGATTGTGTATAATTAATCCGTTATGGAAAGTTACACAGGAGGACTGTCGTGTCCGGACATAGTAAATGGTCGACGATCAAACGTAAGAAGGGCGCAGAAGACGCCAAGCGCGGCAAGATCTTCACCCGCCTCGCCCGTGATGTGATGATGGCAGCCAAAGAAGGCGGCGGCGACGAGAGCATGAACCCGAAACTGGCACTGGCGGTTTCTAAGGCCAAAGCCGCCAACATGCCCAAAGACAACATCGAGCGGGCCATCAAGCGCGGGACGGGCGAACTCGAAGGCGGCGAAATGTTCGAGATCACCTACGAGGCTTACGGCAGTGACGGCGTGGCCTTCGTGATCGAAACGCTGACGGATAATAAAAACCGCACGATTGCCGCTGTGAAAGCTGCGCTCAACAAGAACAATGGTTCGCTGGCCTCCAGCGGCTCTGTGACTTTCCAGTTTGAGCAGAAAGGCTACATCGTTATCAAGGGTGAAGCCGACTTTGACGAACTGTTCATGGTCGCAGCCGAGGCCGGTGCCGAGGACGTGGTAAACGAAGATGACACCCTGACGGTGTACACAGCCCGCGACGATTACGGCACTGTGGAACAGGCACTCTCCGAGGCCGGGTACGAAACGGAAGAATCCGAACTGCGCTGGTTCGCCCAGAACGAACTGGACCTGCCAAAAGCAAAAGCCGTCAAGAACCTGAAGTTGCAGGAAGCCCTCGAAGACCTCGACGATGTACAATCGGTTTCGTCGAACCTTGCAATTTCCGACGAGGTCGTTGCCGAATTCGAGACAGCGTAATGCTGAGCCTGGGTATAGACCCCGGTACGGCCCGCATCGGGTACGGGCTGGTGCAGGAATACAACGATGGCACACTGACCGCCGTGGACTACGGGGTGATTACCACCCCGGCGAAAACCCCCATGCCAGAGCGCCTCGCCATGATCCACGATAAGCTCAAAGTGGTTATTGACACCTACGAGCCGGATCGCGTAGGCGTAGAAGAACTATTTTTCGCCCGTAACGTCACTACGGCTATCACCGTGGCCCAGGGGCGCGGCGTCATTCTGCTTACGCTGCAACAGGCCGACCTGCCCATCACAGAATATAAGCCGAACCACATCAAGCAGAGCATCACCGGCTATGGCGGCGCAGACAAAAGCCAGATGCAGGAAATGGTGCGTATGCTGCTGAATCTGGATGATATTCCGAAGCCAGACGATGCCGCCGATGGGCTGGCTATTGCGATTACCGATATTCACAGTTCACGCTATCAGGGATTGGGCACCTGATGATCGCCAGTTTAGAGGGCACGGTTGCCAGCAAGGGCAAAGATAGCCTCGTGGTGGTCGTCAACGGCATTGGCTATCAGGTGTACGTGGCAGATAGCACCCTGACGAAATCACGCGAGGGTGACAGCGTGCTGTTTTACACAACGCTCATTGTCCGCGAAGACTCGCTGACACTGTACGGGTTTACTACACTGCCGGAAAAAGAGATTTTCGAAATCGTGACCACGGTCAGCGGCGTGGGGCCACGTCTGGGACTTGCCATTCTCAGCACCATGAGCGCGGATAATCTGCGTAACGCCATCGCCAGCGAACGTGACGAAATGCTGACGCGCGTGCCGGGGATCGGCAAGAAAACCGCGAAAAAGATCGTATTCGAACTGAAAGATAAACTGCTCACGCGCGATGCTGTGCCCATCGATATGCTTGACGATACCAGCGTCAACGCAGACGTAATGGATGCGCTGATTGCGCTCGGCTTCAGCGTGATAGAAGCACAGAGCGCGATACAATCGCTGCCGCCAGATGCTCCCGAAGAAGTCGATGCGCGGGTGCTGCTGGCATTGCAAAAACTCGGCTAGATAGGAACCAGAATTGACTGACGAAAAAACCGCCATCATCGGCAAGCGCGTTGCTGTGCTGGATAAGGGCTGGATTGAACTCATCGACCTGATGCCGCACCCGTCGCTGGATGTCTCCGGGGATCTGGCAATTGTGAACGCCGCTCGTGTCAGCTTCCTCGGGGAGAGCAAGGGTGACGAAAAAGACAAGAAGCTGCTGTTTTACCTGCTGCGGAACCGCCATACCTCCCCATTTGAGATGGTAGAGTTCAAGTTCCGGGTGCGTGCGCCGCTGGTGACATGGTGGCAGTGGGTTCGTCATAGAACGCAATCTTTCAACGGCCAGAGTGGAAGATATACCCCGTTCGAGGAAGATGACTTCTACGTCCCTGATGTATGGCGCAAGCAGAGCAAAAACAACAAGCAGGCCAGCGAGGGCGAAGTCGATACCGATATTGACGAACGGCTCACCCGTGAGTTGATTGCGCACTACGAAAAGAGCTACCAGCTTTACGAAGATGCGCTGCAAAACGGTGTCTCACGGGAGATGGCGCGGCTGTTCCTGCCCGGGTTCAGTGTGTATTACACATGGGTCGTCAAGGTGGATGCACACAATCTCATGCACTTCCTGCGGCTGCGCATGGCGTCCGACGCCCAGTATGAAATCCGGGTGTATGCGCAGGCCATCCACGACGAGTTTTTCAAACCTGCGCTCCCGTGGACGGCAGAAGCATTCGAGCAATACATTCTCAACCCCGACGAATAGCTAAACCGGCGGCGCCGTTCCACTGAACACACCGGCCACAACCCATCCCGCGCCAAGCAGCGTGAGCACAATCCCGACGACAAAATACCAGATCACGCGGCCATGTGCGCGGGGCGTTTCCCCCACAATGCCGATGTAAATACGCCAGCCGATGAAGTAATACACAGCACCCACCACCAGCGAAAACCCCAGCAGCACATTCAGTACGCCGCGTTCATCCGCAAAGGTATATTGCAGCACCAGTTCCGGGTTATTGGTGAGCGTTGCAATCAGCCGGAAGAACCACGTCAGCAGCGGGAATGTCGCCAGCGTGACCCCGATGGACATCATGAAAACCAGCACCAGCCGCACATAACGCGGCAGCCCGACCATCTCACGCTTCAACCAGCCGAACGGGTTAACCTGCGGCTGTGGTTTACCTGGATTTTTTGTCGGCTTTTTGCGACTGCTCTTTTTCGCCACAGTGATCAGCCTGCCCGATCAGAGTTAATCATGAACTCTGAGCCGCGCTCGAAGTAATTGCGCATCTCAGAGCGCATCGGTTCTTCAATACCCACTGCATCAATCGCGGCCAGCATGTGCTCCAGCCAGTGATCTCGCGCTTCTCTGTCGATGATGAATGGCATGTGGCGCATTCGCAGGCGCGGGTGGCCGCGCTCCTGAATATAGGTGGACGGGCCACCGAAATACTGCGACAGAAACAGATACTGCCACTTTTTGCCCGGTTCAAGGTCATCCGGGAACATCTTCATCAGCAGGTCATCCTGCTCCACGCGGGCATAAAATTCGTCAACCAGCCGCCTGAATGTCTCGTCACCACCCACACGTTCGTACAGCGTTTTTTCTTCATCTGGCAAGGGGATTGCCTCTCCCGTCAAAGTCTCAACTGGAAAATTAGTTACAGCACAGTACAATCTTGCACTGCTTTGTATACCATTATTAACTGTTTACGTTGAGGAGATAAAGATGAAATTGGTTCAGCGTGGGATCCGTGCGCTGCTATTTGTAGTGCTCGTATCCATTCCCACCGCGCTGTTTGCACAGGATGACGCCGTGACCGTTGCCGGTTCTGGTGTGGCGCATCCGCTGTTTACCGCGCTGGCAGACGAAGCTGAGATTGAATATACCCTGAATGCCACCGGCAACGAGGATGGCTTTTCGCAGTTCTGCACGGGCGAGGCAACAATCGTCAACGTGACACGCGCGATAACCGTGAACGAAGAATCCATCTGCAATGCAACCGGTGTGACGTTCGTGGAACTGCTGGCCGGGTATGAAGTGCTGGCCTTTGTTTCTAACAGCAACCTTACCTTCGGGCAGTGCCTGTCCACAGCCGATATTGACGCACTGCTGGCTCCCACCGCCATCCAGAACACCACATGGAGCGCAGTTTTCCCGGAAGACACCGACGAAACCGAACTGGCCGTCTTCCTGCCACAGCCAAACACAATTACCTATGCGCTGCTGGATAACGAAGTGAATGGTTTCGGGTTCCGCTCCGATGCCCGCACCCTTGCTGACGATGCGGCGGTACTGAGCGCAGTTGCAGAAACCTCGGGTGCGCTGGGCATTGTACGGCTGGCATCTATTCCAGATGACGCTGACGTGAACGTACTGGAAGTCCGCAATAACGAGATCAACCAGTGTATTGCCCCCGATTCCGACAGCATCAGCGATGGCGCTTACGCCGTAGGCACACCCCTTTACAGCTACATCAATGCGGATGCCACACCAACCGTCAACGCCTACATTCAGCTTCTCGTCAGCCCGGAATCAAACACCACCATCGCAGACGCTGGTTTTACTGCGCCAACCACGCTTGACCGTGAAACTAACGCAGTGGCCGCTACTGAACCCGGTCGCCAGTTCAGCCGCAGTGTGACAGAATTCCGTATTCCGCCGAACGTCACGGGTACAGTAACACTGGGTGGCGCGGCTGGTGCATTTAACCTGCTGAACGGGGCCGGTACCGCATTCAACCAGCAATTCCAGAACGTCACCGTCAATGTCAACATTGAGGGCGAAGCTACCGGGCTGCGCCGCCTGTGTAATGGCGAAATCGACTTCGCTGTAACCTACGCGCCGCTGTCTGACGAAACGCAGCAGAATTGCAACGCGATTGACATCGAAACGCTGGAAGTAAACGTGGGGCCGCAGGTCGCAGTACTCGTCGCTAACGCGGCTGATGAGCACCTCACCTGCCTGACGACCGACCAGATCGTGAGCACATGGGGCGCAGCCGGTGCTGAACTGCCTACCAACTGGCAGGCCGTGGATGAATCGTTCCCGGATCAGGAGTTTATTCTGTTTGCAGGCAACGACATCGGCAACCGCATCCCGAACCTGATGCTCCAGCAGGCCGGTGCGCCCACTACCCCACTGCGTGAAGACACCGAAACCAACAGCGATCCGCTATTCCGCGCTGCTGCTGTGGCAAATGTCGAAGGCGCACTCACCTACATGAGCTGGGAAGACTACCAGGAGGTGCTGGAAAACGAACAGGAGCGCATCCAGCTTGTGAGCGTGGACGCCGGTGATGGCTGCGTGCTACCGACTATCGAAAACATCGGAAGCGGCGAGTATCCGCTGGCCCGTGATATTCGTTTCGCCATCAGCACAACAGCGCTGGAGCGCCCGGAAGTACAGTCTTTCCTGTGGTTCGTCTTTGGCGATCAGCGTTTCGGCGAGTTTGAGCGCATCAACATGGATCTGCTGACCCTCCGCGACATGGCCGACATACGCGAAACCCTCCAGGCGGCATATGAAGCGGCTGATGCTGCGGCAATCGCACGGCTGGCAGCAGAAACAGCCACCGAGGAAGCCCCTGCGCCAGCCGCCCCGGAAACGGATGTGACCGCAGAAGCCGACGATACCACCGCTGACGAAGAACCGGAAGAAACTGAAGCAGCAGAGCCTGAACCCGTAGAAACCGAGGCTGCTGAAGAAGAAATCACGGCAACAGAAGAAACAGAATAAGTTTCCCCTGAATAGTCTGTGTTCCCCGTCCACTGACGGGGAACATTAATCCACCACTGTGCTATACTGATACCATGAACCTTTGTACACATTCCCCGACCCACCCCCTGTGGTCTAGAACGGAGTCCCTATGCGCGGTGAACTGGTCGCCATTGACCTGGAGACAACCGGATTAGATGTAAACACCGACCGCATTATCGAAATTGGCGCGGTACGCATGAAAGAAGGCGAGGTGCTGGACGAGTTTTCTGAACTTGTGAACCCCAATATGCACATCCCGGAGCGCACCACAACGCTTACCGGCATTCGTTCGGCAGATGTAGCCGACGCGCCCCTGCTGCCCGATGTGCTGCCGCGTTTGCTCCAGTTTGTGGGGGAACTGCCAATTGTGGGCCACAGTGTGGGCTTCGATATGTCGTTCCTGAATAAGCAGGGCGTCTTCACCACAAATACAGTGCTGGATACATACGATCTCGCATCGGTGATGGTGCCGCGTGCGCCACGCTATAACCTGAACAGCCTCGCCGTGAACATGGGCATAAACCTTGAAGACGCACACCGCGCCTTTGATGACGCCCTTGCCTCCGGCGTGCTGTACTGGATGCTGTACGAAAAGACACTCAAGCTGCCTCCTGGCACGCTGCGTGCCATCGTGGATGCAGCACAGGGCATTGACTGGTACGCCCGTCCGACATTCGAGGCGGCGCTGGCCGAAGTGCTGGAAAACACCGACGCAGACGCAGACGGGACAGATGAACGGGCCGAAAGACCAAGTAAAATCACCCATCTGCGCCCCCTTTACCCCAACGACGAGGTAACGCCACTGGAAGTAGACGCCATCGGCGATGTGTTCGGGCGGGATGGCGAACTGGCGCAGGAAATGCACAGTTTCGAGTACCGTCCACAACAGGAAGACATGGCCCGCCGCATTGCAGAAGCCTTCAACAACGGCGAACACCTCATGGTAGAAGCCGGCACCGGCACCGGCAAATCAATGGCCTATCTGGTACCCGCCTTTGAATGGGCCACTGCCAACAATGCGCGGGTGGTCATCTCCACAGATACAATTGCCCTCCAGGATCAGTTGATTGCAAAAGACATCCCGGCCTTACAGGAGTCCCTCGGTATTCACGTCAATGCAGCGGTGTTGAAAGGTCGCGCCAACTATCTGTGTCCGCTGGCGGTGGAAGCCATGAAACGCCGTGGCCCCACCAACATCGAAGAACTGCGCGTACTGGCGAAAATTCTGGTATGGCAGCTTGAAAGCGACAGCGGCGACAAAACCGAGATCAGCCTGCGGGGTGGCGCGGAACACAGCATCTGGAACCGCCTGAGCAGTGCAGAAAACCATGGTTGCCGGGGCAATGCCTGCCGCGATGAACTCGGCTTTGACTGCCCGTTTCATCAGGCGTACAAACGTGCAGAAGCCGCCCACCTGCTGATTGTGAATCACTCGCTGCTGGTGGCCGATGCAAAAGCCGAAAACCGCGTAGTCCCGGAATACCAGCACATCATTGTAGACGAGGCGCATCACCTCGAAGACGCCGTAACCAGCAGTATGCGTTTCGTCATTGACGAATCCGCGATGATGCGCCGCCTGGATGACCTCGGCGATAGCCGGCGCGGGTTGCTGGCCGACCTGATTACCGCGCTGCGCAAAAGCGATGTACCGGAGAAAACCACAAAACGCATCGAAGCCTTCGCCACAGACGTAAACGCCGCTGCCAACGATATGCGCGTGCATGTGACTGGCCTGTTCAAAGCGGTAAAAAACCTGGCCCGCAGCCTCACCAGCCTCAAACAGGGCGACTACACCGTCACCGTGCGCATTGACGAACAGGCCCGCGGAAAGTCCAGTTTTCAAAAGCTACAGCAACGGTGGGAAATCCTCGCCCAGTTTATGGAAGTCATCAGCGAAGCAACCGAGGAACTGAGCAACGTGCTGGGCAAACTCAGCGACTACAACATCGATAACTACAACGACATGCTGCGCAGCACGCAGACCGTCGCACGTTATCTTGAAGACACCCGCACCACGTTACACACACTGGTCAAAGCACCAGATGCAAACACAATTTACTGGATTTCCGTCACGCCAGACATGAAACGCATTGCCCTCAACACTGCCCCGCTGCATGTCGGCCCGGTCGTAACAGAAAACCTGTGGAACAGTAAGCGCAGCGTGATCCTCACCAGTGCCACCCTGCGCACCTCCGG
>JBCCQC010000149.1:0-8482 GCA_039024535.1 Chloroflexota bacterium | reverse complement strand
CGCACGAACTCGTTCTCATAGAGGGCACGGCCTGTGCTGGTTTCGTACCAGCGGCGGTGCCCTCTATGAGAACGAGTTCGTGCGTCCCACGGTGCGTGGTCTGGTTCGTGATGTGGCCTCACGCTTTACAGCCAGCCAGATCTTTGGCGAAACCCGTACCGAGATGCGCCTCGATATGGAAGCAACGGTAGCAGAGCGGTTCGCGGGTGAAGGCCTGCTGCTAACCGACCTGATTCTACGTGACGTAACGTTCAGCGATCAGTTCACGAACGCGATTGAGCAGGCACAGGTAGCCGAGCAGGAAGCCAACCGTGCGCAGATTGCTGTGCGCCAGGCCGAGCAGGAAGCCGAGCAGGTACGCGCCCGTGCGATTGGTGATCGTGACGCTGCCATCTCTCGTGCCGAGGGTGAAGCACAGGCCATCGTCCTGCGTGCAGAGGCCGAAGCTGAAGCGCTGCGCCTCGTCAGTGAGCAGATTGCCGCCAACCCATCGCTGATCCAGTATCAGTACGTGCAGAACCTGAGCGACAACGTGAACATTGCCCTCCTCCCGGCAGGCAGCCCGTTCCTGTTCGACTTTGACAGCATTGCCGAACTCCCGGACGCCCAGGAGATCACGGCACCGGCCATCAACCGCTCTACACCGGTTCCACCGGCACCGGCAGAAACAGACACTGAAACCGAAGAAACAGCCGGTAACTAGCACCACAACCGCAGCGGGTGGGGCCATTGCCTCACCCCTGCCTGCTGTACCACGCAACCGCTTTCTCCACCATCCCGCGCACAAATTCGCCTTTGGCATCCGCATAATCAAATGTGCTGGCAAACTGCGGCGCAATCTGCTGTTTGAAGTCACCGTAGCGCTTCATCTCATCCGGGTGAGCGCGTAAATACTCCCGGAAAGCAACATGGCTCGTCCAGAAGTCCCCGCCTGCGGCCACCATATGCACATGCACCAGATGATCGCGCGGATGTTCCGGGTTATCGCCCTCCAGCACAAAATACCGGCGAAACGGCATAATGTCGTTGTACCTATCCACATAGATGTAACCCATACCCTGCATAATGGCGATGCCATCCGTTGCGTCAAATGCTTCCACACAGGCAAATCCCGGCATCATATCAATCACAGGTTTGGCGGCCAGCCCCGGTACAGACGTGCTGCCAATATGCTCAATACCCGGCAGGATGTCTCCCAGCGCGGCCATGATGCGCTCGCGCTCCATCTGGAACATAGCGGCCCACTCCGGGCGGTAATCCACAACATGCACACGATCAGATGGCATTTTTTCTCCTTAAGTGGCGAACTTCCTGCATTCCGTCAATAATCGGGCAAAATAACCGGCTTTGAAAGAGACCACTTTATGTCGACGTTACGCATTGCCCTTGTGGGTACCGGGATGGTGGCAGGCAACCACATCGAAGCAGTTCGCGCAGAACCCGACCGCGCCGAACTGGTAGCCGTATGTAACATCCGCAAGGGGACGCTGGATGCCTTCTGTGTGCGATGGAATATCACGGCTGCAAAATACACCGATGTAACGGCTATGCTGGATGCGGAAAGTCCCGATCTCGTCATCATTGCCACGCCGCCGTGGACGCACCTTGACCTGTGTGTGCAGTGTATGGAGGCCGGGGCCAGCGTACTGTGCGAAAAACCGCTGGTTGGCTCACTGGCAGAACTGGACGTGCTGGAAGCCGCACAGCAGCGTACCGGCCAGCAGGTGAGCAGCATCTTTCACTGGCGGTTTGGCAGCGGCGGCCAGCACATGAAAGCCCTGATAGATCGGGATGCACTGGGGGCACCACTCGTTGCCATCTGCCAGACGGTATGGTACCGCGATGCAACCTACTATGCCGTGCCGTGGCGGGGGAAGTGGCATACCGAAATGGGCGGCGCAACAGTAACACTCGGCATCCACGCGATAGACTTTCTCATCTGGTTAATGGGCGGCTGGGAGGAAGTGACGGCGCTCACGGCCTCACTGGATAGAGACGTAGAGGTCGATACAGTCTCTATGGCAGTGGCCCGCTTCCGTAATGGGGCAATGGGCACATTCATCACCAGCGCACTCTCCCCCCGCCAGACGACATCAATACGGCTGGACTTCCAGCAGGCGACCGCAGAACTGGAATTTCTCTATCACTACACCAACCAGGACTGGCGCTTCAGTTTGATTGACAATGCCGCCTTTAACCCGGAACTGGATAGCTGGCTGGCAATGCCACACAGCAAACGGGCACATCAGGTAGCGCAGTTAACAGCCCTGCTGGATGCGATAGAGAACGACGCCCCACAGCCGGTTTCACTGGCAGATGTGCGCCCGACGCTGGCATTTGTGTCTGCAATATACAGGTCTGCGCGTACCGGGCAAACGGTTCGGCGCGGAGAGATCACCCCCGGTGATGATTTTTACGTCAGTATGCACGGCATCCGACCAGAGGATTGAGATTGCTTGACGAAACGTGATAACAGTGATATTGTGCAGATTAATGAAATGCAACCGCTCTCAGGTTGTGCAGGATATACAGGATGCTGCACTATGAAACGACTTACGCTGGAAGACATCGGGAAGATGGCCGGGGTATCACGGGCGACGGTATCACGTGTAGTCAACAACCATCCCAACATCAGTCCGGAAGTACGCCATCGGGTGCAGCGCATCATCGAGGAAACCGGCTATCAGCCCAACCTCGCCGCCCGTCAACTGGCCTCCAACCGTTCCGATATTATCGGGCTGGTAATCCCCAACCCCGTACAATCCCTGTTCATGGATCCATACTTTGCCCGCCTTATTCAGGGGGTGGCGCAGGCCTGCAACGCCAGCGATCAAACACTGTCCCTTTTCCTCATTGAACATGACGAACATGAAAAACACACCTTTAACCGCTTGCTGGGCAATGGCCTGCTGGATGGCATGATTATTGCAGCGGACGGAAAAAACGATAGCTTTCTGCCGCAGCTAAGGGCCAGCAACATGCCGTTTGTGCTGGTCGGGCGCTTCGCAAACATGGACGGCATTCACTATGTCGATGCAGATAACATCCACGGCGCATACCGGGCAACAGAACACCTCATCCACACCGGCTACCGCCGTATTGCGCTGATTGGCTCCAGCAAAAACAATGCCGGGGCACAGCGTTCACAGGGCTACCAGCAGGCGCTCATAGACTATGACCGGCCCTGTGATGATGCGCTGATTGCCACCGGAGACTTCACCCGGCACAGTGCCTACACGGCCATGCAGCAACTGCTGCCACACCGCCCGGATGCTGTTTTCGCTGCCTCCGATGAGATGGGGGTGGGGGCCATCCGCGCCATTACCGGGGCAGGGCTGCGCGTGCCAGATGACATTGCCATCGTCGGGTTTGATGATGTGCCATCGGCAGGGGCCATCTCCCCGCAGTTAACCACCATCCGGCAGCCTATCCAGGAGATGGGAGCACTTGCCATTGAAACACTGCTGGACATCATCAGCGACGATGTAACCGAACCACAGCAGGTTGTTCTGGATACACAACTCATCATCCGTGAAAGCTGTGGCGCAGCACACGACCGTGACCGATAACAGCCTGCCCACCGCCATCCCTGTGATTGCTTGCGGCGCACCGCTAAACCACATATAGTCTGAATAAAGCAAACGTTTATCGCCGCATTGTCGGCACCAGCGGATGCAAACGATTATTCAGGAGTAGATGATGGCTTTTTCCGGACGAATGATAAGACAGGTATTGTGGGTCGGGTTGATGCTGTGTACCGTGAGCATAGCAGCAGCACAGGCCCCCGGCGATAGCGGCAATGACAACGTGCAGATCACTTTCCCGCCGCCAGTATTTGTACTGGGTGGCGAAGCAGAAATCATCGGGACGGCAAACACTGACGGGCAGGCTAACCTGTTCATCGAATATCAACTGCTGGGTGATGACCTGCAACCCCTCCCCGGTACAGAAGAAATCTGGTTCCCGGCAACACTCCCCGCACGGGGCGCAGTGATTGATGATGTGCTCGGTGTGTGGGATACCACACTGGTTGAAGACGGCCTGTATGCCATCCGGCTGGTCGTTGCAACCTCCTCCGGTGCGATTACCGACGAGGTAACGCCTATCCGCGTAGATAACAGTACCCCCGCACTCCAACCCACCCCTGCCCCGCTGGACGAAGACCCCGGCGTCAACAACGCGCTGCTCTCGCTCACGGCAACAGCAGCGGCATTCAACGGCAGCCCCATCGCCACCCCGCCCCCCATCCCGACCGGCTCCACCGGCCCGGTTACTGTCGTGCCAACGGTTGCTGGCTCTGGCGCACTGACTGCTGAGGTGCTGGTTATCGCCAATCTGCGCAGCGGTGATAGCACCCTCTACGACATTGAAGCGGGCCTGCAACCCGGTACCGAGCTACAGGTGATCGGGCGTAGCTCACGCGGCACCAACTGGCTGCTCGTCACCACGCCGGATGGGGAAGAAGGCTGGGTTGCACCCAGTGTAGTCAACATTGCCTTTAACCTGCTGGACTTGCCGGAAGTAGAGCCGCCGCCCGTGCCCGTCACACCAACGCCGATGCCCACCGCTACCCCGGATGGCCCCGATGCGAATGTGGTGCGCGTTGACGTGGATCGTGATCTGGAAGAAGACGAACCCTTCCAGGTTATTGTAACGGTACGCAACGATGGCGGTTCCTTCCTTGGCACGAGCCAGATCTTCTGCAATGTGGAGCCACAGAACGTTGAAGTCACGTTTTCCGGCGGCGGCCTCAACCCCGGCGCACAGGGCCAGTTTGTAATCCCGCTGCGTGTGGATAGCGGCGGCGGCCAGAACATCCGCATTGTGTGCCAGTTCGACCCGAACCAGACCATCAACGACTTCAACCGGGACAACAATACCGGCTCAACTCTGGTTTTCCTTGAGGACTGATCCATCGTATACTGTCAGGGAGTGTGTAATATATTCCCGGATGGAGGATAGAGATGACCGAAACCGAACTGACACCCCACCAGCTACAGGTTTTGCAGCAGCTTGAAAAACACAGCGAAATCAAGCTGGCTGCATCCGAGCAGACTGAGCAACACGCTGACCTGAACACCCTGCTTGCGATAGGCATGGTCACACGCGAAACAGACGGCACGCACAACGTATTCAAAATCGCTGAAAAAGGGCGGCAGGTACTCCAGTCACACATGCAGCAGGCCGCCAGTGATACCGTCCGTGCCGGGGTGACGAAAATCATTCTGCTGCCACACCTGCGGGCACGGCTAAAGCAACTGCTGGCAGGGCCAAAAACGATTGCAACCGGGCAGGACTACGACCGTGATGCCGTTCGGGAGTTCCGGGAGTTAACCAAGCTGAACTATGTAACAGAGAGCGAAGCCAGCCCGGACGATAACACGCTGGTGTTTACCATGACGGCGCAGGGCCGCTCGGCGGTGGAAGAGTGACCCTGCTGGACAATGCCGACTGGCAGATGGTCAACGATGGCGTGATGGGGGGCATCAGCGGCAGTACTGTCACCCGCACAGACGCCGGAACGTGGTTGTTCAGTGGTATCGTATCGCTGGAAAACAATGGTGGGTTTGCGTCTGCGCAGGCCATGTTGCCCCGGCCTATTGACCTGAGCCAATTTAACGGGCTTGCGCTGCGCGTGCGCGGGGACGGCAACCGCTATGGCTTCAATGTGCGCTCTGTGGGGCTGGTGCGGCTGTCCTATCGTGGCTACTTCGAAACCACTGGCGACTGGCAGCAGATTACCTTCGCCTTTGCCGATTTGCAGCCCATCACGCTGGGCAATGTTGTGCCAGATGCCCCGCCGCTGGATTTAACACAGGTACAGATGCTCGGTTTTATCATTGCTGATAAGCAGGACGGCCCGTTTTCACTTGAAATTGATACCATCCGTGCCCTGCCCCATAACTGAGGCATGAGTCACCGGCCCATCACTGGCTCAGGTGATACTGGCGGATGTAGTCCGTCAGGCGGGCATCCGGGTCTGCACGGAATTTCTGGTAAATCGGCTCGAAGTGCCGCTCGTCCCCATACACGCGCACCCACAGTTCTTGCAGGCGGCACAGATCCGGGTCATTATCCGGGCGTGTCTTCGATTGTCCGCTGGCCTGTTTCAGTCGCTGTTGCAAAGTCATGGTCAGTTCTCTCTCGCTGCTACCTGCCTGTATGGTTATGTTTCAGATTGCCTCTATCTTACAGGTTAAGACGCTTCCATTGTGCGAGAGGTTCGTATAGAACTGTGCGAGAATTGTTCATGAAAGTGTAAACTCCAGAATGATAAATACTTTTTTATCAGAAAATTCAAACAGACGCTCCGTTTCACGCCAGGATGACACAATATGACAGCCAACAACAAAACATTACAACGATCTCACATCATCAACACCTACAGCATCGTCGCCCACGACCCCGCTACCGGGCAGGTGGGTGTGGCCGTACAGACGCATCAGATTGGCGTGGGCAACCGCGTATGCTGGGCGAAGCCGGGGGTGGGTGCCGTGGCAACACAATCACTGGTCAATGTAAGCTATGGCCCGCAGGGGTTGCGCCTGCTGGCAGAGGGTAAAACGCCACAGCAGGCCATTAACCTGCTCACAGCCGCCGATGACCGTGCCTTTCACCGGCAGCTTGGCATCGTCAGTGCAGATGGCCGGGCGGCAGCATTTACAGGCGAGCTATGCATTGCCAACGCGGGGCACCACGCCGGGGACGGTTACACTGTTCATGCGAACATGATGGCAAACAACACCGTCATCTCTGCCATGCGGCAGGGCTATGAAATCACGCCGGGGGATCTGGCAGCGCGGTTGATGGGCGCACTGGTTGCTGCCGAGGATGAAGGCGGCGACATTCGCGGGATGCAGTCTGCGGCGCTGTTGATTGTACCGCCCGGTGGCGACGATGTGCCGGAGTGGGCAACGGTATACGACCTGCGCGTGGACGAGCACGCGCGACCGCTGGACGAACTGGCACGCATGGTTGTTATGCAGCGGGCGTCCCTGCTGGCAAGCGAGGCAGAAGCAGCTTTCCACGATGGCGAGCGCGACCGGGCGATGTCGCTATGGGCGCAGGCAAGGGAACTATCGCCAGAGCAGGAAGAACTCACGTTCTGGCAGGTGATGACACTGGCCGACGAGGGCAACGACATCGAAGGCGCGGCCAATCTGTTCAACAGCGTATTTGCAACCCGCAGTGACCGCGATCAATGGTTGCAATTAATTTTACGGCTGGAGGAAGCACGTCTGGTACAGCGAGAAGGTGCAGCGCAGGCACTTGTAGACGCAATCAGAGCATGAGGTTATGCAGGGGGGATCAGAAGGCTCGGATAATGCCGGTGTTCGGGATGGAAAGGGCCGCCCTTTCCCCGGAGCATTCATTCTACCGCTGTTGTACGGACGAGGCCTGCCTCGTCCGCCGCCAGCACCTACACAACGCCGCTATGGGGATTATATTTTGAACCGTCAACACTCCGTCCTCGCGCCGTTAGTGCATCGTTGTACTAAATCGGCTTGAGCACGCGATCTTCGCGCAGTTTCTTCATCAGGATTTGCAGGCCACCGTCTTCTGCACTGGAAACCGTCTCCTGGACAGCCTCGCGCCATGCCGGGATTTTAATATCGCGGATGCCCGTGAGTTCGTAGCCGTTTTGCTGGAACGTTTTCACGGTGTCTGCCGGGGTGCTACCGGGCAAAAAGATGAAGGCCACTTCGCTCTGGAGTTCCTCAGACGCGGATTCAACCTCCTGTGTGAGTTGCTGAATCACCGCGTTTTTGGCAACAGCCCCGTCAATGTAGAACTCATCAGAGCGCGTAATCAGGTTTTCTACCTGCCAGCCCAGCACACCCACAACCGGTTCGCCAGCCTCTGCAATCAGGTAACTTTTCTCCCCGAAAGACATCATCACATCAATACGAGAGACTTCTCTGCCACTGTGCCTGGTGATGAACTGTGCAATAGCCTCTGCATTATTCGGCATACCCCGCCGTACTGCAATATCGCCAGACGGGGCGGCAGCCGCTGCTGCGGGGGTAGCGTTGGCGGCCTCTGCACGCTGGGCAGCGGCGTTGGCAGCCTGCTTTGCTGCCGGGGGCGTTGCACCAGCCGGTTGTGCCGGGGCAGCACCACCACGCAGCTTCGCAATAGCCCCCTTCTTAACATCCTCCCAGCCGGTTTGTACTTGCTTCCACGTATCTTCCACGCTGCCATCGTTCTTAATCACCACATCAGCGCGGGCCAGCTTCTCAGATTGCGGGTTCTGTACCTTCATCCGCTGGCTGGCTTCTTCCGGGGACATCTTGCGCTTGCCTGTTAGCCGGGTGAGCTGTGTATTCGGAGAGGCATCCACCACCCATATAGTGTCCACCATATCTGCGAGGTCGCCTTCCAGCAGTTTAATCGCCTCAATCACAACGACAGGCTGCTTGGCCCGCTTGACCAGCACATCGGTTGCCTGCCGAACGACCGGGTGGACGATAGCTTCCAGTTG
>JBCCQC010000148.1:0-8486 GCA_039024535.1 Chloroflexota bacterium | reverse complement strand
GTGCTGATTGTGATGGCGTGTACGCTGACCAACCGCGTGGAACGCCGCGAGGGTGTTCGCATTAACAGCCCCACCGAACTCGACCGTTACCTGGAAGGCATAGAAACGTCCGTGATCCAGGATGGCCGTACAGAGCAAATCCCGACTGGCGTATTCATCACCGCCCTGCAATTCCCAGAACCCACCTCGGTCACGCTCAACGGCTACATCTGGCAGCGCTATGATGTGGACAGCCGGCAGGAACGAGGTTTTGCCCTGCCACAGCGCATCGGCGAAGAAGCCACCATTGAGGAAGTACAGCGCGAAGTGGTTGGCGGCTACCAATACATCACGTGGTATGTGGGTGTTACCCTGCGCCAGACGTATGACGCCACCCGCTTCCCGTTCGATCACCGTAACATTGTGCTGCGCATCAACCCGCTTGACCTTGACGAAAACGTGATTCTCACGCCCGATCTGGAATCCTATGAACTGCTCAATGCCCGGCTGCGCCCCGGGGTCGATCCACAGGCCAGCATCAACAACTGGACGCTGCTGACCAGCGGGTACAGCTACACCACGCAGCGCCTCAATACCAATCTTGGCGTTCCATCACGGGCACTCAACGATCAGATTCACGAAATGCGCTTTGAGTTGCAGGTGCGGCGTAACTACCTCGGGCCATTTATTGCCTACCTGCTGCCTGCGTTGATTGCCGCTGTGATGACCTTTGCGTACCTGCTGAGTGGTCGCCAGCCAGGGAACAGTGACGAGATTGTGAGCGTGCTGAACTATGCGGCGGCGCTGTTTTTCGTCATTGCTATTATCCACACCGCCCTGCGAGATCAAATTGCCGCAGTGGGCATCACCTATATGGAGTATCTGTACATTCTGCTGTATGTCCTGTTGATTTCCGTAGCGGCCAACATCTTCATGGTGGCTCGTTTTCCACAGTGGGGCATTGTGCGCTATAAAAACAACCTCATCCCCAAAGTGATGTACTGGCCGGTGTTCGCTGGCGGGATGCTGGTGGCAACCCTGTTAATTTTCGTGTATTGAGCGAGCATCATGCGGGGGCCTGCCAGCGGTAAGCCCCCAGCCAAACTGACGGTTACTCTGTCGCAGTAGCAGCCGTGCGATTGCTGCGGCGACGACGCCACATGCGCCGCATAATCGCAAACACGCCCCAGCCCACCAGCAAAACCGGCGCCCCCAGGATTGCCAGCACAATCACCGTATCCACAAGGAACTGCCCGGCCACAATCAGTGCGCCAATCGCATTTTCTACCGTGTCCAGCGGGTTCCAGCCAGCCACTTCCACATTGCCCACCGTCGGGATTTCCTCACGCACGGTCACAGCCACCGATGAAAACGCCGCCGCTTCATCAAAGAAGCGCAAACGCCCCTCAATCACCTCAATCTCGCCACGCACACGGGTCAGTTCACGCTGCACGGCCAGCACATCTTCCACCGTAAACGCACTGTCCATCACCTCCGCCAGTTGATCTTCCGTGGCGCTCAGGTTGCTCAGGCGGCTGCTCAGGTCAACATATTCCTCAGTCACATCGCGCCCGTTTACGTTCTCGCTGTCCACACGCAGGGCACCTTCACGGATGGTGTTCAGCACACTATCCAGATTTTCTGCCGGGACGCGCACGGTGATGTTGCCGGTGGTATAGTCTTCCTCGCCGCGCTGCTGCGTGTTGCTGTTAGCGCTCACCACCCAGCCACCCATGCCCTCGGCCAGCACGGTAATGCTGTCGATAGTGGTTTCGGTGTCATCCACCACCACACTCATGTTCGCGTCCTTCAGGATGATGCGCTGCTGTTCCTGTTGTGCCGGGGCTGTTGACTGTATCGCTTCAAATGCCACGCCACCTTCAACACGTGCGCTGGTTTCGGTATCGCTGATAGCAAAACCATCGTCAGCAGCAATTTCCTGCTGTGCCATCGGCGGGGCCATTGCGACGGACTCAGTCCGCATGTCAGCGCCGCCCATCTGTGCGCCACAGGCGGCCAGCGCCACCAGCAGCAGCACACCACTGATAATCACCGGGAACATATATTTGCGGGTAAGTCTCACCATGATGTATCTCCTCACTATGCGTATTATCTACAGTGTACGCTTCTGCGAAGAAGACGATAGTCAGTTGCGCAATGTTCCCATATCCACCTGTTCTTTACAGCCCTTTTACACGACGTACACCATCACCAGATGCACTACCGCAAACACTGCCGCCGCCGAATATCCACACACGAGAGAACGCGCTGTTAAACCGGATGACCGGACGACTGCGTAGCAGCCAGTGAACCCCGGCATGGGCAATCAGAAACATGTCCATCCCCACCCGGAACCCCACGGACGGCGTGTACCACAGGATCAACACAAACAGCGGCAGGTGCAGCGCGGTAAACAGACGGTAAGCGGCTTCATCACTCAGGGAAGACCAGCCGAGGAAAAAGCGCCACTCCTCCTGCTGGATTGCGTCCAGTTCGTGATTGAAAAGGCAGGCCAGCCCGCACAGATAAACGAGGGTTTCCATCAGTCATTGCTCCCGGAATCGTGTGATAAGGATTATCACCACCATGCCCCGAAAATCACTGCCAGCACCACCCATTTCACTGCCACACGCTGCTATTTCGCGGTATTCTCTGGTTAAAAATCGGGAGGAAACTATGTCAAACACCACATTCGACAACCGCTGGCAGAATGTTATACACACATGGCACAGCAATGCGTGGCTGTTCGGGGTGGTCGGCTTTGTACTCGGTATGCTGGCGGTTCCGGCAGCAGAGCAAATAATTTCAGAGACACGTGATTTGTTGGCAGGACTTGTACCAGAAGCCTTTGGGATAGTTTTTACGGTTCTTATTATTGACAGGTTATACCGCAACAGAGAAAAAACGCGCCGCGAACGCGAGGCTCAAGAAAGATTAATCCGCGCATTTTCCAGTGCTGATAATGCAACGGCACTTACAGCAGTAGAGGAATTGCGTTATCGAGGTGAACTGCAAAGTGGGTTACTTTCTGGTGTTCGCATGAGTTGGAAAGCGAATCTAAAGGGTGCTGACCTTTCTGGAGCTACGCTTGTGAGAACGAATTTACACAAGGCTGATCTTTCCGGTGCCAGGATAGTGGGTGCCGACTTGAGAACCATCAGATTGAATGGAGCAAACCTTATCGGTGCAAATCTTGAAAACAGTAATATGAAAGAGAGCCAGTTACGGGCAGCAAACCTGACCGCAGTAGAGGCGATGATGACGGACTTCAGTGATAGTTTGCTTGGCAACGCCAACTTTACCGATGGAAATCTATTCACGGCGTCATTTCGCGGGGCGTCTCTTGAGAACGTAAATTTCTACAATGCTGTTTTGCAAGGAGCCAGTTTTGAACAGGCTGTTCTGATTGATGCCAATCTGGAAGGCGCTAACCTTGAGAATGCTACGATGGATCATAGAACAATCCTGCCAGACTACAAACTATGGACGCCGAACACGGACATGACACGTTATACAAACCCGGATCATCCAGACTTCTGGCAACCGGAGTGGGTACGAGACCAATAAAAAAGCCCCACCATGTGGCAGGGCTGTGTGAATTCCGCGATGTGTAACGGTCTAGCCGTCAGTTTTTGCTTCTTCCGCAGGGCTTTCCTTTGACGGGTGAGTCTGGTCTTCCGCTAGCTCGTCGGTGTCACCTTCCACCTTCACAGCGGCGGCTTCCTGCGTCTTACGCTGAGTAGCCACATGTTCCATAGTCTCGGCTTTGTCGTCGCGCCACCCCGGTAACTTGAAGCTGAACGTACTGCCTACCTTTTCTTCGCTGTCGAACCACAGCTTGCCGTTCATCGCCTCAATTTCGTTACGAGCCAGGTACAGGCTCAGCCCATAGCCAAACTCGCTGATGATCTGGGGTTGGCGGGCACGCTGGAACGGGATAAACACCCGTTCGCGCTCTTTCTCTCGGACGCCGTAGCCCTCGTCCTTCACGCTGATCTGCACATAACTATCGGCCTCGAACACTTTGATCTCAATCGGCGTGGCCTTCATGCTATACATAATAGCATTCCGTAGAATATCGCGCATAACGCGGGTCAGAATAATAGTAGAGGCGGCGGCCAGCGGCTTGCCCTCAAACTTCGTGGTAATGCGCGAGCGGTAATCATGGTCTTCCGTTTCCGGGTCAAGCAAATCGGCGTGTTCCATCTCCTCGATGAAATCTTCCATCCAGTATTCCAGATTCACCTTTTTGCGAGTGCTACGCGCCATCTCGCGGAGCCTGCCAGTGCGCAGGTCTTCCATACGCTCCATCTGGTTGATTAACTCGTTGATGCGGAACATCTGCATATCAATCAGCCGGTTAAACCCGCCGATGCGCTTCGTCAGGTTCTTCACCGGGTCTTCCGGCTTCACCATGCCCATGCTGTTAGTAATAATGTCGATGTGGCCGCGTGTGGCCGCCACCGTATCCTTCACTTCCTTGCGGAACACGTCCACGAGGTCAGTCATGGCCGACCAGTCCGGCGCGTCTATGGTGAGCATGGCGTAAAGCTCGCCTTTTTCTGCTGGCACTGCCGACGCCCAGCACGGCACAAACTCGCCGCGCAGCAAAATCTGGAAGCGCACGGGCCGTCCGGATTGCACGGCTTCTTTGCGGATGTCATTGAGCGGGCGCACCTCGGTGTTATTGCCGATAGCATACGGCTTGAACAGCACTTCGGCGGCTTTCCAGCCCTGGTCACGCAGCAGCTTCCAGTCTGCGCCGAACATAGCCCCGGCAGCGCGGTTGTGCTGCACCAGGTCGCCATCGCCGTTGAAGATCAACACGCCATGCCCCAGCCCATCCAGGACATCCTTCATATTCAGTGCATCTGATGAGGGCATAATAACTCCCGTTGCGTTCCAACTGCCGGCATCTGCACGACAGGCATTTATGAAACTGGATGATAACTGTCCCGATTGTACGTGAATTTACGTTTTTTCGCTATTTATCATTGCAAAATGAGCGGCGTGATGGTGTGTGGCGTGTACTGGTGTGTATGTCTGCTGCCAATCACACAACTTTTAACGCAGGGGAAAATCACAACCCACCATCACCCTGTAGTATAATGCGGGTAAGCAACTGGCACGATGAGGTGAAAAATGACCGTACAGGAACTCATTCAGGAAGCGCTTAATCTGACCCCGGCAGAGCGCCAACAATTGGTTCAGGCTCTGGCTGACATGCCGCAGGATCCGCCAGAGCGCAGCATTACAGAACTTGCTGGGCTGGGGGCAGACCTGTGGAAAGAGGTGGATGCACAACAATACATCAACAACCTGCGCGACGAGTGGGATGATCGTTCGTGAAAATTCCGGATGCATTGGACGGTGTGAGCAAATTGGGGATAGATAGCGTCGCTTTGATCTACTACATAGAGAAAAACCCCGTATATTTCGAGCGTATGGCAGCTATTATGCAACAGGTTCAGGTCGGCAACATCCGGGTTTATGCCGCAACACTGGTGCTGACCGAGGTTTTAGTTCACCCGTTCAGATACAGCCAGTTTAATCTGGCGCGTCAGTATCAGCACATTCTGACAAACAGCCGTGGTTTCGTTCCTATCGCGCTTGATGTAAGCATTGCAAGGAAAGCTGCTGAACTGCGTGCAGGGCTGAGTTTCAAAACGCCTGATGCAATACATGCAGCCACAGCAATTGTAAGTGGCTGTGATGCATTTCTGACGAACGATACGGGTTTCAAGCGCCTGAACGAGATTGACATTCTGATCCTTGATGATCTTGAGCTTGACCCCGAACCAGAAGACCTGAACGAACAAACCAGCAGCGAATAGCCAGCAGCATATCACCTCACCGTCAGGCGGAATGCAATTGCGTGTATAATGCGAAGGAGAGACGAGAGCGCCGCAGGGACGAAACGGACATCGCATGACACACCAGGATTATCTGCTCGGCAAGACGGTGAACGGCTACGAGATCACGGGCGTGATCGGGCGCGGAGGCATGGCAACTGTGTACCGCGCCACGCAGATGTCGATGAACCGCATGGTTGCCGTTAAAGTGCTGCCGCGCCAGTTCGTGGACGACGAAACGTATATCCAGCGGTTCACACGCGAGGTCAAAATCGTTTCCACGCTGGAACACCGCTGCATTGTCCCCGTCTACGACTACGGCGAGTACGAGCGCCAGCCCTACATCGTCATGCGCTACCTGCCCACCGGCTCCATTGACAACCTGCTGGAAAACGGCCCCGTGCCCTTGCCCCGCACCCTGGAAATCATCCGGCAGATTGCCCCCGCCCTGGACTACGCCCACAGTAAAAACGTGCTGCACCGCGACCTCAAGCCCAGCAACATCCTGCTGGATGACGGCGGCGGCGCATACATCACGGACTTTGGCATTGCCCGCATCCTCGGCGAGGCCAGCGGCCATACGATCACCACCCAGGGCGTTGTGGGTACCCCCGCGTACATGTCGCCAGAGCAGGCGCAGGGCTACACACTGGACGGACGCAGCGATGTATACAGTCTGGGCGTGATGCTGTTCGAGATGGCGACGGGCAAACGTCCTTTCGAGAGCGAAACGCCCTACGGTGTGGCCGTCATGCAGGTGACAACGCCGCCCCCGTCGCCACGCACCATCAACCCGAACGTCCCGCCACAGATTGAGCAGGTGATCTACCGGGCCATGAGCAAGCCCGCCGAAAAACGCTACCGGAGCGCCGTAGAACTGGCCGACGCGCTACAGAAAGCACTGGACGGCAAACTCAAGCCAGACACACAACCCCGCCCCATCTTCCAGCGTCCACAGCCCGCCCCCACCGTGCAAACGCCCCCGCCAGTCCAGCCCCATGTGCCAAACACATTCACGCCCCCGCCCTACAGCGCCCCGGCCAACCAGCCCCCCACCTCCTCGCGTGAATCCGCGTGGATACCGCCCGTAGCTCAGAAAAAACGCAGGCGCCGCCAGTCCAACCCGCTGGTAAGTGTATTCGTAGGGGCCATCATCGGCTGTGGTATGCTAACCCTGCTGGTAGGCGCAATGCTTCTGGTGTTTACCAGCTTCAGCGATGTATTCGAGGATCCACTGGCCGCGACCGACTCCGCCGCCACCGCACAGAGCCTCCCCTCCGGCGGCATCACGCTGGAAGGCTCTATCGCCACAGAAGAACCCGGCATTACAAACACGTCGCCACCCGTCACCCGCGTCATCCCATCGAATACAGCACCCCCGCCACCCACAGCAAACCCCTTCACCGTGGTGACAGAAACACCGCAGGCCGAGGGCATGGCCCCGGTCGGGGAGCGTGAAACCGGCTTTGACCCTGACGCCGACTTCGCCGGGGAAGTAGTGTACTTCACACAGTCCGACGACAACTACGACCTCTACCGCTTGAACGTAGGCACCGGGCGCGTCCGCCGCATGACCAACGGTGCCCGCCCCGACCAGTACCCGGCAGTCTCGCCAGATGGCACGATGGTGGCCTTTCTGGGTATCCACAACGACACATGGGATCTGCATGTGCGCGGCATGGACGACCGGGGCAACGGGCGGCGCATTCTGGTAAACGGCGTGAACGACTATCACCCGGCATGGTCGCCGGATAGCGCGTGGATCGTGTTTGCGTCGGATGTGCGCGGGGACGGCGCACTGGATTTATTCCGCATACGGCCCGATGGCAGCGATCTTGAGGCCCTGTGGAGCAGTGACCGGCGCAGCAGCACCCCACAATGGCACGACGACCGCATCGTATTCACCACCGGCAGCCCGTTTGATGCCGCGACGTGGGAAATTGCCCTGCTGGACATGACCACCCGCGAGGTCACGCTGCTGACGGACAACGCCGTGAAGGACTGGCAGCCCTCATGGTCGCCCGATGGCACGCGCATCCTGTTTCACACGGCGGGGGAGGGCGCGTCTGCCGTGGCGGTGATGGATATGGTGGGCGCAGACGGCATCACCACCGTGTACGACAGCCCCGGCTACGATTGGGCCGCGTCGTTCAGCCCCGACGGGAACTTTATTGTGTTCACCAGCGACGAAACCGGCAGCGATCAACTCTACGTCATGCGTGCCGACGGCGAAGACGTGACGCAGATCACGCAGGAGGGCGGGTACACCGCGTCATGGGTGCCCGGTCAACTGAACTGACACGCGCCATCACATCCACTGTAGGGAGCGGACATGTCCGCTCCGCAGACTGAAAGGACATACAGATGATCCGCTATCAACATGGCAACCTGATGGAAAGCTCCGCGCAAACCCTCGTCAACCCGGTGAATACGGTTGGCGTGATGGGCAAGGGACTGGTGCTGCTGTTCAAGCAGCAATACCCGGACATGTTCCGTGAATACAAGGCGCTGTGCAGCACAGGCGACATCGCCGTGGGCAAACTGTGGCTCTACAAATCCGACACGAAATGGATTCTCAATTTCCCGACGAAGCAGCACTGGCGCAGCAAATCAAAATCGGAGTACGTCGAAGCAGGGTTGCAGGCATTTGTGGCG
>JBCCQC010000147.1:0-8520 GCA_039024535.1 Chloroflexota bacterium | reverse complement strand
CGGGGGGCGGCTGGCAACAGAATACCTGATCGAACACGGACACCGGCACATTGGCTTCATTGGCGATGAACTGGAAAACGACTTCGGCTTTACCAGCACCTCTCACCGTTACGCTGGCTACAGCCAGGCGCTGGTTCATGCCGGGTTGCCCGTCCGCGACGAGTGGTGCTTTCTGGGTGCGATGGGCCACGAACCAGCCCGCGAACATGCCCGTGCTCTGCTCTCACTCCCGAACCGGCCCACTGCCGTATTTGCCACCAGCGACATTAAAGCGTTCGACGTAATCAACGTAGCACAGGAAATGGGCCTGCGCGTCCCGGAAGATATTGCCGTCATCGGCTTTGATGATATTGAATCTGCCCGGTACATGAAGTTAACCACCGTGCGCCAGCACCTGTATGAGGGTGGGCGGCAGGCGGCATCCCTGCTGCTGGAGATGCTTGCCGCCGATGACCCACCAGAAAACGTTCAGCACACCATGCCGCTGGATGTGGTGGAGCGCCATACAGTGCAGGGGTTGCAAAATGCCCCCGGCTGCGCATAATGCGGCCATCTACTGGCAGCACAGAGCAAAATATGGTCGCACATCTGCATACACTCCCCGCACAACTGGCCGGGCGCCGCGTGCTGGTCATCGGGGATGTGATTCTGGACGAATACCTCATCGGCAATGCCACCCGCATGAGCCGCGAAGCCCCGATCCCCGTGCTGGAATTCCGTGAGCGGAGGCACATCCCCGGCGGGGCGGCTAACCCTGCCGCCAACATTGCCGCACTGGGCGGCGATGCTGTCCAGATTGGCGTGGTGGGTGCCGATGCCGCCGCCGACCACCTCAAAAACGCACTAGCCGCACGCGGCATCCGCACCGCCGCCCTGATTACAGATGCAGCCCGCCCCACCACATTAAAAATGCGCGTGATGGCACACATGGGCCTGCGCTTTCCGCAGCAGGTGGCCCGCATGGATACGCTCTCAAGGGAGCCGGTGCCGGATGCGGTGGCCGCACAGATTCTCGTGCAGGTAGAGGCGCACATCGCCGGGGCCGATGCACTGCTGCTGAGTGATTACCGGGCAGGGATGCTGACGCCGGGACTGGTGGCCCGTGTGCGCGAGATAGCACGGGCGCGGGGCATCCTGCTGACGGCAGATGCACAGGGTAATTTCGACAAATACGCCGGGTTTGCACTGGTCAAATGCAACGCTGCGGAGGCCGCCACTGCGCTGGAGCGCCCATTGCACAGCGACGATGACTTCGCCACTGCCGCGCGGACGCTGTACGAGCAGCTATCGCTGACGGGAGGCATGGTAATTACCCGTGGCGGCGATGGCGCAACGCTGGCAACCGCCGATGGCGCGGTGCATCATTGTCCGGCCCCGTCCGTGACGGATGTGTTCGACACAGTGGGCGCGGGGGATACTGCTATTGCCGTTATGACGCTGGCGCTGTGTGCCGGGGCCACCTACCCGGATGCAGTCACGCTGGCGAATTATGCGAGTGGGCTGGTGGTGCGCCGGGTGGGTAACTATGCCCCGAATGCCGACGAACTGCGCCGTGCTCTGGAAACTCTGACACCGCTAACATAATTCGACATGCAATAGTAATATTTCGACAGATATAGTACAGGTAACGAGGAGGAGACTAATGAGCATTACAGTTGAGTGGTACGATGCAAGCCAGACAATCGTCCTGTATTCCTTCCATGATGCATGGACAGTTGAAGACCTTTATACCGTGCTGGAAAGAGGGGCTGAGCTGACGGAGGAGGTGCGCGACAGGCAGAAGTTCGCTGTTATTTTCGACGTGAGGGATGGACATCATATCCCACCCGACCTTCTCTCGGCAGTTGATTACCTGCGCCGCCATGCGTGTGATTGTGTGTCGGTACGGGTATTTGTAGGCGACCAGAAATACCCGCGAATGTTCCTCAACATCATCAAACAGATGGTGCCACAGGTGAGAAAAAACGTCTACTATGTGGCGACCCTGCCAGAAGCCCTGACCATCATCCAGCAAAACATCACCAGCAAAGCCCCGGTTAAATCAGGCCACCCCACCGCATGAGCATCAGCGCGTCTACGGTCGCATTGGGCCGGCGACGGTCGCCATAGTGCGTGGTAAAGCCCCCATCACCCTGCTGCTGCGTCAGCACATAATCACGCGCGGCAATGTACAGGCGGTTCCCGGCAAAACGGGTCGCCATGGCTGCATGGGCCACTGCCGTAACATCCATCGGATCCAGTTCCTCGAACTCCACAGCCGCCAGCAAACGGTTATTGCAGCTTTCCACAATGTGCGCGTCACGCGCGTGCCCCACCATCTTGAACAGCGGCAGCATCATCCACAGCGGGTGTAATCGTGCGTTTTTGCCACGCAGCGTCCCGGCCTCCCATTGTTCGCTCAGGTAGGTGAGTGCTGGCCCGAAGTACACCTGTGTATCATGGCCGGTTTCCAGCAGCATTCGGGCTACCGCCGCCGTCAGCCACATGCGGGTTGCAGCTTCACCGGGCTGCATGTGCGGGGGCGCGTTGTACTGCGCGATGGCGTCGGGTTCATCCCAGTAGCCGTCCGGGTGCTGCTGCGCCGCAAGGAAAGTCACCGTACTGTCTATCAGCGGCGTACTGTCCACGCCGATCCAGCGCAGGTATTGTAAGGCCATCCATGTGCAGCTTATCGTAGAGAGGTCGTCAGGGCAGTCCGGGTCAAGCCCTGTCCAGCCACCGTCGGGGCGTTGCAGCGGTTCCAGCGCGGTCAGCACCGCCCCGGACATGGCCGCACCCACTGCATAACGCGCCATTGCCTTATGCACGTCGCTGCCGTGCTGCTCAATGTACTGGACTGCACCGATGACATCTACCATTGTGGGATCATTCCGCGTGTGGGCTTATTCGGCTAATTCTACCGCATTATGGCCCACACGCGGGCGGCTATCTGCCGAAGGCGCGGTTCACGAACGAAACCAGTTCATCCTGGCGGTTACTCATCACGTAGGCCTCTGTACTGTGGCCCACATTTTCCAGGTACCAGTATTCGACGTTTTCCCCGGCGGCAGCCTGGATGCGCTCTGCACTGGCGGGCGGGATTACGGGGTCGAGTGCGCCGTGGACGTGCAATACCGGGCGGTCGCCCATCTGCGCGATGCCCTCACGCGGGCTGGCTTCGTAGATGTTCGCGCCGGTTTCGGCCATCATCCACCAAAGCACAAAATCGGCAACGGGGCGCGGGGGGAATCTGTACATTTGCCATGCGCGGTCACCCACCACATCCACCAGCGACGAATACGGGCTGAAGGCGACCACAGCGTCAATCTCCGGGATTTGCCCCGCAGAAATCAATGCGACACTCGCGCCAAAAGACGTACCGGCCACGCCCACCCGGTTCGCGTCTGGCTGGGCCAGCACATAGTCCACAGCCGCCCGCATATCGCGCACTTCATGCACGCCCATCGTGCGGAACTCTGCGGGGCTTTCGCCGTGGCCGCGTATATCCAGCAGTAATGCGCCATAGCCCTCCCCGCGCAGCAGTGACGCCATTTCCAGCAGGTGAGCGCGGTTGCTACCCACGCCGTGCAGGTAGATGATGACTGTGTCGCTGCTATCGGCAGGCGGGACGTACCACGCGGCCAGGTCAACATCATCTTCGGTGGTAATGGTCACATCCTGTGCAGGTAACTGGAACACTGCCGGGTTGATGGTGGCCTGTGAATAAGATGGGACGGTGAAACTCCGGGCATACATCCACGATAGACTGCCCAGCAGCAGCACAACGAACATTAAAAATCCAGAGATCATGAGGCGCACAGCCTTCAATACGGGTTTCATCGGCTTAAAATTCGACGATGACGACGCTGATATTGTCATTGCCGCCGCGTTCGTTGGCGAGCGCCACCAGCCTGTCGCAGGCGGTTTGCGGGTCGGGTGCGTTGCGGGTAATTTCTGCCATTTCATCGTCTTCGATGAGTTCCCACAGGCCATCACTGTACAGCAACAGCGTTTCACCACGCTTGACGCGCTTCATGGCGGTATCCACACGCACATTGTCCTGCCCGATGGCGTTGGTGAGGATATGGCGCAGTTTATGCGTGCGGCGTGGGTCTGTGGATTGCGGACGGTTGTCGGTCATGGTGTGTGTCTCCCTGTCGGGCAGGGGCGCAGCGTGCTACGCCCTTACCGAATGCGTTGTCAACATTATGCTATTCCAGTATATGGGTAGACGTCCCCGGAGGATGAATGGTTCCGGGGAAATGTGGACGGTTGTCATGAACTGGAGCTATTGCCGGGTGTTTCGGTCACGGCGGGGTAGTGGCGCTCTGCGAGGCGGCGCAGCAGTTCATCATCCCAGTTCATAAACTGGCCGCTCCAGTCCGGCGGGGCATGGAGTGCCAGCACAGCGGCGGCAAAGCCCGGTTTTTCTGGCGGCAGCAGTACTTTACCCTCGTGAAATTGCATGAACCGGTCATACAGCGCGTCTGGCATGATGTCTTTGCCTTCGTCACGAATTTGCCGCTGCATGGCGGTATCAATAACGCCGGGGCGCAGGGCAATTGCGGTTACGTTCGGTTCCTCGGCAGAGATGGTAGCTGTGAGGTGATTGAGCGCGGCTTTCGTTGCGCCATATGCGCCCCACGTGGGGTACGACGCGACGGCTGCCCCGCTGCTGACGTTAATAATACGGCCCGGATTCTCGGTTTTACGCAGGTGGGGCAGCGCGGCCTGCGTGAGCGTGAGCGGCCCGAACAGGTTGACCTCAAACGTGTGCCGCCAGTCATTGGGTTGACCATCTGCAACCGTAGCCAGCGGGTCAAGCACTCCGGCGTTATTCACAACAACGTCCAGCATCCCGAAGGCCTCAACAGCCGTCTGCACCAGCTTTTTGCAGATGAACGCTTCGGTAATGTCCCCGGCAACGATGCGCACCTGCCCGCCAGCAGCGATCACGCGCTCTGCGGTCTGTTCCAGGGCATCCTGGCGGCGTGCGGTGATGACCACATTCGCGTGCAGTTTGCCCAGTTGCTCGGCAATAGCGGCCCCCAGCCCATCAGAAGCGCCAGTGACGATGAGTGTCTGTGTGGTCATTTCCATAGCATTGTCTCCAGTGTTAAGCAATATTTTGCAAGCAGTATAGAGGATAATCTGTACAAAAACATTAAGACTTTGCTACAGGTGTGTTGTACCCCGGTTGTACAGATGTTCCAGGGGTGGGGTTAAAATGCGCCGTCGCGCAGCAGCACGCGGGGTATGGTTCGCATGATAATTTCGAGATCGAGCCAGATCGACCAGTTTTCGATGTAGTAAATATCCAGCAGTACCATTTCATCAAACGGCACATGGCTGCGCCCGCTTACCTGCCACAGTCCGGTCACACCGGGGACGGTGTTCAGCCGCTGCATGTGCCACTTATCATACAGGTCAACTTCGTCGGGTGTGGGGGGGCGCGGCCCTACAAGGCTCATCTGCCCGGTGATGACGTTAATCAGGTTCGGCAGTTCGTCCATGCTGGTACGCCGGATGATGCGTCCAATGGGTGTGATGCGCGGGTCATCGAAGATTTTCGGGTGGCGTGGATCCTGGTTTTGCTCACGCACGAGCTTTTCTCGCAGTTTATCGGCATCGGGCACCATGCTGCGGAACTTGTACATATCAAACATTCTGCCGTTTTCTCCCACACGCCTCTGCGAGTAGAAGATGGAGCCGCCACTGCCATCCAGCTTGATGAGCAGTGCCACAATCCCGAAGACAGGTACCCACACCGGCGCGGCCAGTGTCACCAGCGTTAAATCCAGCGCACGTTTAATCAGCCGGTTGGCGACATAGCGCGTGGGTTCCACGTCTATGCCCAGCAGCGGGATGCCGTCCAGGTTTTCCACATTCAACTGGCGCAGGTTCAACTGGAATACATCTGGCACCACGCGGGTTGCTACCCGCACCTGCTTGCAGGTGTCTACAATCTGCATAATGCGGTTGTGCTGCGTCCACGGCAATGTGACCACAACCAGATCAACCTTTTCGCTGGCAATAACATCTTCTAGGTTGTCGATGCTGCCCAGCCCGCGCAACCGTCCCAGGTCAACATCACCGATAGCCGGGTTGTCGTCAAGGTGGCCCACCGGTCGGTAGCCAAGATCACTACGCGCCAGCATCACACGCAGCACAGCCTGGCCCACTTCCCCTGCGCCCACAATCAGCACGCGCTGCACGCCAATCCCACGCTTAGAACGCAAATACGCATAGGCCCAGCGCCGCGCCAGCCGAACCCCGGCCAGCAGCACAATCGTAATCACGGCCAGGTACACCAGCATCAGGCGGCTGAACGCCGTCACCTGCAACATAAAGCTAACGGCCATAATCAGCACGATAGCGTTCGTCACGCCGTTGGCGATGATGGTGGCTTCTTCGAAGAAACTGCGACCCCGAATGCGCCGGTACAGGCCGCCAGTGGCATAATTGATGAGCAGCCAGCCGGTATAGGCCAGCACATAGGGCATATAAATTGAAAACGGCACAGTGTTCGATTCCAGCACCGGGCGAATCAACTGGAGTTCATAGCGGGCGGTGTAGGCCAGCACCCACGCGAGGAACGCCATCACCACATCCACCACCGGCAGCAGCCACAGCGGTTCCACAAACACCTGCCGCAGGTTATCAGCGGTAATGCCGGGTATCTGTTGCGTCACTCTACTGCTGGTATCTTCTCTGAACACGACCATCTATTCTGATTGCCCGATAGCTCGCTGGTAGCTGCGCAGCGTTTGACGGGCCGTGTTTGCCCATGTGTACCGCTGTGCCGCTATTGTACCACTACTGCTCGCTCGTGCGTGCCATGCACTGTCGTCCAGTGCGGTGATGAGCGCATTTACCCACGCTTCCACATCCTGTGGCGGCACAGTCAACCCGCCGGAGCCACCCACCACTTCCGGCAATGACGACGCATCCGACACAACCACAGGCGTACCACAGGCCATCGCTTCCAGCGGCGGGATGCCGAACCCCTCGTACAATGAAGGGTACACGAACAACGACGCGCTATTGTACCAGAGCGGCAAGTCTGACACAGGGATAAAACCCGGCAGCAGGACTTCTGCCTCAAGGTGGCGCTGTGCAATAGCCGCGAAGATGTCGTCGTAGTCCCAGCCCTTGCCACCAGCCAGCACCAGCGCCGGACGTGTGTCTTTCGGTAGCTGTGCATAGGCGTGGATGAGCGTGGACAGGTTTTTGCGCGGCTCCAGCGTGCCCAAAAACAGCCAGAAGTCCTCCGGTAAATTTTTCTCGCGGCGAAATGCATTGACCTGCGCCGGGGGCAGTGGCCGGAACCGTTCAAAGTCGGTGCCGGGTGGCGCAACATCCACTTTTGCCGGGTCTACACCGAACGTCTCCACCACATCACTGGCGGTGCTCTCGCTGATGCCGATCACACGGGTAGCACGGCGCACGGTGTTCGCCGTAAACGTGCGCAGGTAGGCACGGCGTGGAGCAGAAAGCACCTGCGGGTAGTGAATAAAGCTCAGGTCATACACCGTGACGACGAACGGCGGTTTTATCGGCGCGAACGGGGCCACAAACGCCATCGCATGGTAGAGATCATATGCGCCGAGTTGGAACGGTTGCACCACCTGCTCCCATAGAATGCGGCGCGGCGGCGGTTCGGTGTCAAACGGGGCGCGGCGCGTGGTGATGCCGTCAATCTGCACCGGGTTGGCTCCACCGACCATTGCCGTGAACTGCCATGATGCGTCTGTGACGCGGGGCAGGTGCAGCAGCGAGTTGTAGATATACCCGTGAATCCCGGCAGAGCGATAGCCTGCCTGTGAGGAGAGTAAATGTGCGTTCAGTCCGATGTGTGTCATAGCGCGGGGATTATAGCAGGTCAGATTCTTTGCGCGAGTGTTCCGTTTTGTTGGATGCTTTTCCAGCGTCCGTTCTATTACGGGGCGTTAACGTAAAAGTCTTATACAATTGCGTATAATTATAAAGCATGAACAATGTCATACAGGGGTTTTCTTGATGGAAAGTGTGGGACAGATCGATTTTTACTGGCAATCACAGGAGCGTGGGCTGATTAAAGCACGCTATAAATTAGGCTGGACACTTGAAGATCACTATGTTGTGAGCAACACAATGAGAGATTGGATGGAACAATCCGATCTCGAACGGGTCGATATTCTTGTGCAGGTTGATTCCCCGGGCCCACGACGAGCAAGCAATAATGAACATGCCACCCGGATTCTGATTGAACCCGCTGATAATGTCGGTATAATCGTTTTCGTTATATTAAATCCGCTGGTGCGCATGATTGCTGAGATTACCGTTCAATTTAATGGTATCACCCGGCGTTACTATCGCATGGCAGATAGCGAAATACAGGCGCTTAAATTGATTGACAGAGAGCGAGAGAAATTCGCCAATGCCCCCCCGCTTTCCGGTCACGATGCACAGGAGAAATAATCCTTCGCATGGCATCCAGTGCGATAGCCCGCCTATGATGAAAGTAAGTGCGCGTTCAGTTCGATGTGTGTCATAGCGCGG
>JBCCQC010000146.1:0-8522 GCA_039024535.1 Chloroflexota bacterium | reverse complement strand
GGTCGATAATGCGGTCGAGATCGTCTTTACGCCACGCCCCCTTGCGATACTTATCAAACGGGTGTGACACGCTGATAAACGCGCCCTGGTCGCGCAGGCGCTTGATGGTTTCCTCTGGCGTTAGCCCCTTCGGGATAGTCTCCCGCACAAAAAACGCGAGCAGTTCGCCCTGTGTGGTAAAAATTTCCTCACCGACGATAACTAAATCCGGGGCAATCTTCTGGAATGCGAGTGCGCCGTCTGCCGTGTTGTGATCGGTAATCGCAATCTTGTCGATGCCGCGTTCCTCACACACGCGCATGATGGCGTCGAACTTCACGAGGCAGTCCGTTGACCAGCACGTGTGGCTGTGTAATTCCACGTTCCAGCGTTTTTCACTCATTTTTGTGATGTCACTCCATTGTCAACGGGCGAGGCATGGCCTCCGCCCCTACGCGACTGTGGCAGGTTGAGGGTCAACATGCTGTTCCTGCTCAACAGCAGCCAGTTCCGCTTCAAATTCCGGCACAAATAACCGCTTGCGGAACACAAACCCGGCAATCATGCCCATAAAGACGCGCAGCCAGCGATTAAACAGGCCATGCAGTAAACCCGCTGCCAGTGCCAGCCCCGCCCCGTACCCGAATGACTGCATCAAAATCCACTGGATAGAGCCTTCGGTTACACCGGCCCCATTCGGGGAGCCACTGAGCGCCCCCACTGCCGCAGAGACGCCAGCAATAATGGTAGATTGCAAAAACAGCGATACAGACGGTTCCTGCCCGAACCCGACGAGTATCAGGAACATGGTAAGGGCACTGCACCCATAAACACCAGAGCCCACACCTACCATTGGAACCACGTGGCGCAGATGAAAAACCTCCCGGCTGCTTTCGTAAAAGTCCGTGAGGCCGCCGTGCAGCCGCCGTACCAGCGGAATATGGGGCAGCACATTCAGAAAAAAGTAGGCCAGCGGCTTAATCTGCACCACAATCAGGCCAGTAATGAGTATGCCAGCCGAAGCCAGTATCGAGTTCCGCTGCCAGTCCTGCAAACTGGTCGCATCACCGCCGAATGCGACTGCCAGGGCCATCATCAATATCACTGCGATGCCGTCCACCACGCGCTCTGCGAGCACCACCGGCGCACTTTTTGAGATTTCTGTGCCGGTTTTGGCCTTCAGCACCACAGATTTCAGCAGTTCGCCAGCTTTGCCCGGGCTGACCGCCATCGTGAACCCGGCCAATTGCAGCACCATGCTATCGAACACGCTGATTTTATCCTGCGCACCGATCACGCCCAGATAATAATGCCACTCTACCCAGCGGAAAAAGAACGCCAGCACCTGCAAGATCACCAGCGGGGCAAACAGCCACACGGGGAACGCTGCAATATGCCGGAAGGCGCCGCCGTCGGTGCGGGTTTCTACAATAAACAGGTACACCGCATAAATCAGGATGGCGATGGCAAACCCGGCAATCAGGCGGTTGCGATACTTTTGCATAGACACCTCGCGGTTCTCGGATCATAATCGTCGCGCATTGTAGCAGGTGCGCAAGGGGTAAACAGCCCCCGCGTAGTGAAAGCGCAGGGTATACGCACCTGTAAATTTGCCGGATTGTAAAGCACCTTACTTCGGTAGATTGACCGCCGGGGTAATCTCAAGCAACCGTTCGTCACACGGAGACTGTCATACACTATGAACGAGAGACAGCAACCCTCTGTTTATGTTCCCAATGGAATAGAACCGCCGCCGCGCGTCCTGCGCTGGCTGATCGGATTGATGATTTCTGCGGCGGTGCTCGCCGTCATTGCTATACCGGTGGGCATTTATGCCTTCCGCGAGTGGGTGCCACCGCGCTACCAGTCGGTTTACTCGGAGCGTTTCCCGATTTTGCAGGTCGCCCTGCCAGATCGCCCGGATGCCAGCCAGACACTGCCCACTCCCGTCATCGAAGCCACCAGCGACATCCCGCTGAGTGCGCTGCTTGGCCTGCCTGCCGAAGGCGCGACAGAAGAAGCTGAAGAAGCCGGTTCCGCTGAAATGGTTGATGCAGCGACCGAAGAAATGATTGCGGACACAGCCGACACAGAAATGACGGAAGAAGCCGCCGAGGGTGACGCCGCTGTAGAAGCGCAGGCGGTGGTTGTACTGCCAACCGCTACCGAAAATATCCCGCCCACGGCCACCGCGACAGACATTCCGCCAACTGCAACCCCCCTGCCCCCAACAGACGTTCCGCAGCCCACAGCCGCCGAGGTCTTGCCGGTCAGTTCATCTTCAAATGCACCGGCCAATGCACGTAACTTCGGGTTCCAGTACATCACGCAAACGTGGAATAACTGTGGCCCGGCCAATGTAACGGTTTCACTCAGCTACTATGGCTGGCGCGAGGATCAGTCCTATGCAGAGAGTTACCTGCGTGGGGGGCGCGAGGATAAAAACGTCAGCCCATATGAAATTGTAGACTTTGTGAACGAGCAAACGCAGGTGCGGTCACTGTATCGCATTGGTGGCAACCTGGATGTACTGAAAGAACTGGTCGCGGCAGAGTTCCCGGTGATGGTGGAACTGGGTTACGCGCCAGAGGGCAACGACTGGCTCGGCCACTATCAAACGGTGGTGGGCTATGATGACTCGGTAGGCTCGCTCTATGTGATTGACACCTACATCCCCAGCGACCAGGGCCTGCCCGTAAGATACCGTGACTTTGATAGTGACTGGGAGCAGTTCGCGCGCACATTCATTGTGTACTACCCGCCAGAGCGCGAGAGCACGGTGATGAACATTCTGGGCGATCTCTCGACAGAAGAGGGAGCGTATCAGCGTGTGCTACGTGAGTCGCAGCAGGCAGCACGTGCCAACCCGGATAACCCCTATGCGTGGTTCAATCTAGGTAAGGCCCAGACCTACTTGGGCCAGTATGAGGCCGCCGCGACCGCCTTTGACCAGGCAAGGGTGAAGGGCCTGCCGTGGCGTATGCTGTGGTATCAGTTCGAGCCATTCGAGGCGTATTTTGAAACCGGGCGTTACAGTGACGTGCTGGCGCTGGTGGAATCCAACGAAACGACGCTGGGCGGCGGCTTTGTTGAAGAAACCCACTACTGGGAAGGCCGTGTCCTTGAAGCACAGGGCGACCGCAGCGCGGCAGCTTCTTCATTCCGGCGGGCACTCAGCCAGAACCGCAACTTCGATGCCGCGCAGGTTGCGCTGGAACGGGTATCGTAGATGACGGTTGCAGAAAGTCAGCGCGATCACCGTGTGGACGTGCTGAACGAAGACAATAACGATAAGGTCGGGCGCATAGCCCGCTCGACCACCATTCTCGTGATTGCATTTGCCACAGCAAAAGCCATCAGCCTTGTACAGACGTTTATCATTGCCGGTGCGTTCGGTGTTGGCTCCGAGTTTGACACGTATGTCACGGCGAATCGTATTCCAGAGCAGATTGTGCGGTTGCTGGCGGGGGGTGCGCTGGGCTATGCCTTCATCCCCATCTTCAGCGGGCTGCTGGCAAAAGGCGATACGAACCACGCATGGCAACTCGCCAGCAAGGTAATGAGCCTGATTGTATTCTCATCGTTCCTGATGAGTATCTTTGCCTATATTTTTGCTCCATGGCTGGTGGGCACGCTGCTGGCCCCCGGCTTTTCCCCGGAGCTACAGGCGCAAACAGTCACCATGCTGCGGATTTTGCTGGTAAGCACAATGATTTTTGTGTTCAGTAGCGTGATAACCGACACACTGGAAGGGCATCACCACTTTCTATCCCCGGCGCTGGCTCCGATTATGTTCGATGTCGGCATATTGATCGGCGTTATCTTTCTGCTGGAGCCGCTTGGCATCTATGGTATTGCATGGGGTGCCGTGCTTGGCGCCCTCATGCACCTTTGCGTCCAGCTACCTGTGTTCTTCCGCTTCAGTCGGGCACGATGGGGGTTCACACTGCGCTTTAACGACCCTGTACTGTGGACGGTGATGCTGTTGATGCTGCCGCGTGTGGCCGGAATCTTTGTTGCCAGCATCGACAGAATCATTGCCAATAACTTTGCCTCCCGATTGGGAGAAGGCGCTGTGAGTGCCTACAACTGGGGTTTCCAGATCACGCAGATACCGCAAACGCTGCTCGGCACTACCCTGAGCATTGTGCTGTTCCCCACACTGGCCGCACTCGCGGAAGCTGGCAGCGACGACCGCAAACGCGATGCCATAACCGGCGGCATGAAGTTCATGCTGATTACCACCATCCCGGCAGCGGTGGGTGTGCTGCTGGTCGGGCGTCCGTTGCTCAGCCTGCTGGAGGGTGGTGCATTTGATGCCGACGCGACCGATTTTGTGTACTCCGCGCTGCAATATTTCACTGCCACTATCGTGCTATTCTCGATCATTGAACTGGTGGTGCGCGGTTTCTACGCGGATAAGGACACATGGACACCCCTCTGGATTTCATTCGGCGGGCTGGCCGTTCACGCGATTGTGGCCGTTAGCTTTAGCGGGCTGTTTTTTGGTGCAGGCAGTGCCATAGACATGGGTGTGGGCGGGCTGGCGCTTGCAATGTCCCTCGGTATGCTGGTTGAAGTGGCGATTTTGCTGTGGTGGCTGGGCCGCCGCTGGGACTGGTCAATTACGGGCACACTGGGCAGCACCTTCGTAAGAACTGCCATAGCAAGCCTCACCATGGGTATAGTCGTTGTGACTGTCGGCATGGGCTGGGACGCCGCCGGACTCACCGGACGCGGACGCCTGCTGACACTGATACAGGTCGGCGTAATGGCAGCGGCTGGCGCACTGACGTATGCCGGGGCTGCGCTGCTGCTGGGCATCCACGAGATTAAAGATATTGCGCTGGTGCTGCTGCGCCGTAAAAAAGCCACAGTCGCCGTAGAGGAGGCCATTGCATGACCATCCAGATTGAAATGAAAACCCTCGGCATGGTAGCCACGAACGCTTACCTCGTCGGGGATACCGAAACTAACGAAGCTGTACTGATTGACCCGGTAGACGAAGCCCGTACCCTGTTCGAATGGGCGGAATCCCTCGGCTGGCAGATTCAACTGATACTCGCCACGCACGCTCACTTTGACCATGTGCTGGCGAGTGCAGAAATGGTGGAACTGACAGGCGCATCATTCTACATCCACGAGGAAGCCGCACCATTTCTGGATAATCTACCGGAAACCGGCGTTCGCTTTGTGGGGCAGCGCTTCCCGGAGGCGGCCACGCCAGATAAGCTGCTGCAAAATAACGAAATCGTGAAACATGGCGCGATGACGTTCAAGAGCCTGTACACGCCGGGACATGCACCGGGGCATCTCAGCTTTCTGCTGGAGAGCGAAAACACCGTGTTCAGTGGCGATTCACTGTTTGCCGGAACCATCGGGCGCACCGACCTCCCCGGTGGTAGTTTGCAGGTACTGATGAACAGCATCAAAACAGAACTGCTCCCGCTGGATGACAGTGTGCGTGTGCTCCCCGGCCACGGTATGGCAACCAGCATCGGGCGTGAACGCGAAACCAACCCGTGGATTTTGCAGCACATCGGGTAAACTGGTAATGGGGGCGGGGCATGGCCTCACCCCGACGATTCCCGCAACAGATTGCACATCACATGCACATCCTATTGATTTTTATCGACGGTATCGGGCTGGGCGACGACGACCCGCAAAAGAACCCGTTCAGTGTTGCAGATATGCCCACGCTCACTGGCCTGACGAACGGCCAACGCTGGGTGCGCTGCATAGGGCGGCAGGAAAGCGACCGCGCCCTGTTTCTACCATTAGATCCACGCATGGGTGTAGCAGGCCGTCCGCAGAGTGGTACCGGCCACGCAACCATCATCACCGGGCGTAACATCCCGGCTGAGATTGGCAAACACTATGGCCCCAAACCAGACGCCGATACCCGCGCTATTGTGGCAAGTGGTAGTATTTTTACAGATATGGTCAACGCGGGGAAAACAGCATCTTTGCTGACGGCATACCCGCCATTTCTGCTACACAATATTGCGCGTGGCAAGTCGCTGCCCACATCATTCCAGGCCGCTGCCACCAGCGCCGGTCAGACGCTCTACACCATAGACGACCTGCGGAACGGTACGGCTCTCAGCGCGGACTGGACGGGCCGGGGCTGGCACCGTGACCTGAATCACAATGATGTACCCGTGATGTCATCGGAAGACGGCGGCAAACACATGGTCACGCTCTCGCGCCAGTTTGATTTTGCGCTGCAATCGCACATTTTCACGGATTACGTGGGGCACCGGGGCGAGGTGCCGGATGGCGTGCGCCTGCTGGAAAGGCTGGACACGGTAATGGCCGGGGCACTGTCCACATGGCAGGATGACGAGGGGCTGATGGTGCTCGTCAGTGACCACGGCAACATGGAAGACCTCAGCATCCGGCAGCACACAGAAAATGACGTGCCGTGCCTCATCATCGGGGAAAAGTGCCACGAGTTTGCCGAAGGGCTGGCAACACTGGCCGATCTGGTACCGTCCATGCGCCGCCTTTTGTTAGGCGATTAATCTTAAAATCCCCCCTCCATCTGATTTCTGAATAATCGCTTCCGATTAACCTCAGATATTCTGATAAGGTCACTATTGAGTTTCTTGCTGAGGAATCGAACGAGAAACTCAACCACCCCACAATCGTGAGCTTCGTATTCAAAATCCCTGTAATTGATGTAAATCGTCCGTGAATTGGGATCACCACCAACAACCCAGAAGATGTTGTCGCCGTCTATAGTTGTTCCCACAGGGAGTAATCCGCGTTTAGTTTCTGCTGAAAAATACGAATGTGGGATGTCAGGATTATCGTCCAGATACAGCACGCTATCCATTTCCCTCAACAGATTGTTGTAACTGTGTTTTGAGAACGGCACATAAATGTGAAGATAATCACCTATAAATCCTGAACCATAAGTCGTGACATAGGCTTTGTAATCATCGGGTAGATTTACACCGATCATTTTCTCTGCTAAAAGCCATCTATCCTGCGTGGGCACTTCAATCGGTGAAGCAGGCACCGGCAGCAGAGCTTTCAACTGGTCAAGTTGCATGTTTCAAATTCTCATAGCGATCTTATACACATCCACTATACTCCCCCCTGAGAGACCAGACCACGGAAAAGGACGACCTGTGAGCGTAAACCCCGACGACATCAAAGCGGCCATGCGGCTGTGGGCCAGCGGCGTGACCATTGTTACCACAGCCAGCGATACCGAACGCATCGGCACCACGGCCAGTTCATTTACGTCTGTCACACTGGAGCCGCCGCTGGTGCTGGTGTGCCTCTATACAGAAGCACAGGCCACACAGCAGGTTCTGGCAAACCAGCACTTTGCCGTGTCCATTCTGGGTGAGCCGCACGGCGACCTCTCCGGGCAGATGGCGGGGTTTGTAGATGTACCGGAGGGTGAAGACCGCTTCTACGGCTATGAGTGGTTCTCACAGGAAACCGGCTCCCCCATCCTGGCGGACGCCAGCGCGTGGTTTGATTGCAAAATTCATACAGTACACGAGAGCGGCACACACAGCATCATCGTCGGCGAAGTGGTGGCTACCGGGCGGCAGGAACACGACCCTGACCCGCTGCTGTATTACAACCGGGGCTACCGCCAGATCATCACACCCGACGAATCCGCATAGATCAACATTACGGCGTCTTGACGCCCCACGCGCTATTCCCTACAATATTTGACTGCAAATCTGCTGAGAGAAGTTTTTATGTTTGAGAGTTTAAGCCAACGCCTGCAATCAACACTGGAAAACCTGGGGCGCGGCGGCACGCTGACGGAGAAAAACGTCAACGATGCTATGCGCGAAGTTCGGCTCGCCCTCTTAGAGGCCGATGTAGCGCTGCCTGTTGTCAAGGATTTCGTCAAGCGTGTGAAAGAACGCGCCATCGGTGCAGAAATCCTGAAAAGCCTCGATCCGGGGCAGCAGGTTATCAAAATCGTTCATGAAGAACTGAACGATACACTCGGCGAACCCGGACGCCTGAACTTCTCTGGTGGGCAGCCGCCGCATGTGATTATGCTCGTGGGCTTGCAGGGATCGGGTAAGACGACCACTGCGGCAAAGCTGGCCGTTCACCTGCGCCGCGAGGGTAAAAAACCGTTCCTGATCGCTGCCGATACCTACCGTCCTGCGGCAGTTGACCAGCTTGTGACGCTGGCAAAGCAGATTGACATCCCGATTCATGAGGAAGGCACAGACGCAAAGCCAGAAAACATCGCGCTGAACGGTGTGAAACAGGCGAAAGACGCTGGCGCGAACGTGATTATCCTCGACACCGCCGGACGTTTGCAGATTGACGATAACCTGATGGGCGAACTGGAGCGCATCAAGGCCAACGTTAACCCGATTGAGGTGCTGCTGGTTGCCGATGCAATGACCGGCCAGGAAGCCGTGAACATCGCCACCGGCTTTGACGAGCGCGTGGGGGTCACTGGCCTCGTGCTGACCAAAATCGATGGTGACGCCCGTGGTGGTGCCGCGATTTCTATGCGTGCAGTAACCGGCGTGCCGATCAAGTTCCTCGGC
>JBCCQC010000145.1:0-8625 GCA_039024535.1 Chloroflexota bacterium | reverse complement strand
CCGTGTGGTTTCTGTTCCAGCGGAGCCTACGGCAGACAGTGTCGCGTTTGCTACCTGTAGCGGTGATTGGCATTCTGGTTGTGCTCGGCTGGACGGCGCGTAACTACAGCGTATATGGGGCGTTCGTGCCACTGACGACGACCTCTGGCGCGAACTTCTGGCAGGGCAACAGTGAATACACGATTCCGTACTTCCGTGCCGGATATGATGTGCAGTGGACGGCCCCGGAACTGCAAACCGAAGACCTCGCCAGCCGCGAGGCCGATGCCGAACGCTTCGAACTGGCAGTTGACTATCTACGCGAGAACACAGACGAAATCCCGGAACTGCTGTGGGTCAAGTTTTTGATTCACTGGAGCATTGACGTAGCGCCGCGCCGCAACCCGACTGCGGGTGAACTCCCACGGCTGGAGTATGTAGGCGATGCGCGGGTGTTAAGCACCGCCGATGAGGACTTAGCACTCGGCGACCTGCCCGAAGGCGACCCGGTGGATGCGTATTCGCAGCCGCTGTTCGATACGGTGGGGCGGCAGATACACCGCTACTACTACGGCGCGCTGTTTTTGCTCTCACTGGCCGGTGCCATGATTGCTGCGCGAGAGTGGCGGTATGTGTCGCTGCTATGGTTCACGCAGTTCAGCATGACCGTGCTGTATGTGGCATTCCATCCCTCCACGCGCTACCGCGTACCCACCGACCCGCTGTTGTTCCTGTTCAGTGCGGTGACGCTGTATGCAGCGTGGCAGTGGTACAAAAATCGACACACTCAGAACAACCCGGAGCCTATCCGCGAGACTGCCGAAGCATGACCACCGGGGAAAATCCGCCAGAGTCGTTATTTTCGGTGGCGGCGGCGCGTGCGGCCACACAAACCCCGTGGAAAGCCATCAACGAGATAGAGCGCCTGCTACTGATCCCGGTAGCACGGGTGCGATTTGCGCTCTCCGGGCTGGCATGGCAACCGGGCACAAAGCTCTACGGCCTCCCGATTATCCAGCGGCACACAGCCAGCACCCTGACGTATGGCCGCAACATGGAATTACGCTCCACTGTGCGGAGCAACCCACTCGGCCCGAACCGCCCGTGTATCCTCAGCACGCGCCGACCGGGGGCAGAACTCACCATTGGCGACCATTTCGGGATGACGGGCGGCTCTGTTGTGTGTGAGGAGCGCATCACGATTGGTGATCTCGTGGTTGTAGGCTGCAATACCATCATCGCGGACACAGACTTTCACCCGTTACAGCCAGATGTACGCCGGGAGCATCCGATAGATGGGGCAACAGCCCCGGTGACTATCGGTAACGATGTGTTTATCGGGATGAATGCGCTGATTTTGAAAGGTGTAACACTCGGGAATGGCTGTGTGGTGGGGGCGGGGAGTGTGGTTACAAAAGAAGTTCCCCCCGGTGCAATCGTCGGGGGGAACCCGGCGCGAGTGATCCGCTACGTATAGCTAGACGGTGTTCTTGAACGCCACATCGAGAATCAACTGACCCAGTCGCAACTGGTCACCATCGCGCAGAACGCGCTCTTCCCCGTGGGCCAGCTTGCGCCCGTTGATAAACAGCCCATTTACACTGCCAGGATCGGTAATGATCAGGCTCTGTGTGCTTTCCTCATATTCAAGGATCATATGCAATCGAGAGACCCCCATTTTGGCCCCATCGTGGCCGGTCAGGTCAACTTCTGGCACGGTGCCGTCTTTAAAAGGACGCCCCACCCGGATTTTTGGCGGTAATTCGGAAGGATAGACCTTGATCGGCTCCCCGCTGTGGCGGACGTAAAGCAGCAGCATACCGTCTTTTTCGAAACGCTGTGGGTCGAACTCCTCTGTTTCAAATTGACGGGTGGCACCCTGTACCTGGCCGGATTTCAATACGGATCCGCAGTAGGTACAGATGATCTCTGCCGCACGATTGGCTTTGCCGCAATTCCAGCATATAACCTGTTCACTCATTCTATTTGCCCCGGTTTCCCTGGATAGCTGTTTCATTATGAGCAATATTATGAGTTATTTTCTGCATTTTCGCCACAGTCGCACTGTATAACGAATGATCGTTTTTTGTGGGATATAGCCAACAAAACCGGCATTCGCTTTGCGTGGATGAATGTAGAATTTGAAATGTTTGCGGGTATATTGGGGCTGTGCTACACTCTGCTCGCTCGATTCTTACAACATGTTAACTTGCGAGCAAATACAATATAGGAGACATATTGATGAACAATCGTTTCAGACTGTTGATTGCGCTGCTCAGCGTTTTCGTTCTGACTATTGCCGTTAGCGGCATGGTCGCTGGACAGGCAGAACCGACCGGTAAGCTGGCCGAAGTTCTTGAGCGCGGCACCCTGAACTGTGGCGTGAGCGGTACCCTGCCCGGTTTCTCGTTCCTTGACCCGGACACCGGCGAGATGAGCGGCTTCGACGCAGACTACTGCCGTGCGCTGACCGCTGCTATCTTCGGTGAAGTTACCGAAGAAAACCTTGAGTTCGTTCCGCTGACTGCTGCCGAGCGCTTCACCGCGCTGCAGACTGGCCAGATTGACGTTCTCTCCCGCAACACCACATGGACGCTCAGCCGTGATAGTGACCTCGGTGGTGACTTCGTGGTCGTGAACTTCTACGATGGTCAGGGCCTGATGGTGCCGGTAGACCTCGGCGTCGGCTCCATTGATGATCTCGGTGGCGCCCGCATCTGCACCCAGTCCGGTACCACAACCGAGCTGAACATCACCGACGCGATGACCAGCCGTGGCCTTGACTTCGAACTGGTTCCGCTGGAGACCTCCGCAGACACCTTCACCGCTTTTGAGGGCGGCCAGTGCGACGTACTGACCAGTGACAAGAGCCAGCTTGCTGCCCTGCGCTCCTCCGCAGCAGACCCCAGCCTCTACACCATCCTGCCAGACACGCTCTCCAAGGAGCCGCTCGGCCCGATGTGGATTGAGGGCGACGCACAGTGGGGCGACGTTATCAAGTGGACGGTATACGCGACCTTCTACGCAGAAGAACTGGGCATCACCAGTGAGAACATCGGCGATATGATGGGTTCCGAAGATCCGGGCCTCGCTCGCTTCGTTGGTGAAGAAGGCGGCCTTGGATCCTTCATTGGCCTCAGCGATGACTTTGCTGTGAACGTTATCAGCACAGTGGGTAACTACGGCGAAATCTACGACCGTCACCTGACGCCGATCGGCATCACCCGTGATGGCTCCCTGAACGCTTCTTACCTTGATGGTGGTCTGATCTACGCACCAGCGTGGCGCTAACCTGACGGTGGCCGTCCATACCTCACTATGATGTGACAACGTCCGCTCGGGGGAACCCGGGCGGATTTGTTGAATATACTGGTAACTGATTCGGAAAGGCATACTTATGAGCGATAACGCTCAGTCACCGCCGCCGGGGAGCGATGACGTTTTTGTTCTGGGAACGAACGACCTCGGGGGGGGACGTCCACGGCCTGTTAACGATGCGCTGCTTGAGCGATTTGTGCGTACCCCGGCTTTTATCGTCGCCAGCTACGCAGTTTACTTAATCCTTCTAATCTTTTTCTGGAATCCGATTGAAGCTGCGCTGGGGTTCGTACCGGGTGGGTTTTTGTTCGGGACGATTGGTATTTTGCCGCTTGCAGGGCTGACCTTCGTTAACTCGCGTACCCGCAACGCCCGTACTGGCATCCCCTTTTACCGCGATCTGCTGACGATTCAGGAAACGATCCAGCTTGTATTCGTTGCTGTGATTATTGGCACGATGGCGACCCTCATCCTGAACCTGAACGATAACCTGGCAGAAAGTGGCCTGACGATTAACTTCAATGTGCTGGCGCGTGACTTCGGCACGGAAGTATCTGAAGGGCCAGACCCACGTGCAGACTGGACATTCCTTCAGAGCATCCCTGTGGTAGGCGAAACACTGTACAACGTGCCCATCTTCACGCCAGATACGTACTTCCGCGCACTGGCGGCAGGGTTCGCCAATACGCTGCGGGTGGTGTGGCTTTCATTGATCTTCTCTACTATTCTGGGCGTTGCACTGGGGATTGGCTTGTTGTCTAACAACTGGCTGGTGCGCAATGTGTCGTTCGGGTGGGTGGAGATCTTTCGTAATACTCCGCTGCTGGTGCAGCTATTTTTCATCTATAACGGCGTCATCCGGTTGTTACCGGCCCGCCCCGGTGATGCACTGTCTTTCCCCGGCTCTATCTTCCTCAGCAGCCGTGGCTTCTACTACCCGGCGGTGCTACAAACACCGACCTCAAACTATTTTTACTTCCCGCTGATTGCAGGGGCTATCATCGGTATCTTTCTGTGGCGCTGGCGCTTACAGGTAAACGAGCGTACCGGCGTACCGGCACATGCCTTCCGTTATTTTGCCGCGTCCACGGTCGGCCTCGGGCTGATCGGGTTTATTGTGGCGTTTGCTGTAGGCGGCACGCCGGTTCTTTTCGAGCCACCGGCTGCCAGTGGCTTCCGTTTTGAGGGTGGGGCAAGCCTGTCCGGTGAGTATCTGGGCCTGTTCCTCGGGCTGGTGTTCTACACGTCCGCGTTCATCGCAGATATTGTGCGTGCTGGCATTCAATCGGTACCGAAAGGCCAGGTAGAGGCCTCGCGTGCGCTGGGCCTGAAGAACTTCCAGACGTTGAACTTTATCATCCTGCCACAGGCACTACGTCTGGCTGTGCCTCCGCTCATTAACCAGTACTTGAACCTCGCCAAGAACTCCAGTCTGGGTATCGCTATTGGCTTCGCAGACCTGTACACAGTGGCGAACATTGCTAACAACCAGTCCGGGCAGACGGTGGTGATGTTTGTGCTGCTGATGGTGACGTACCTCGGGTTGAGCCTGTTTATCTCTGTGATTATGAATGCCTTCAATAGCACGCTGAGGTTAAAAAGCCGATGACCGACCAACCAGTGAATTCAGGGATCGAATACGTCGCGCCGAAGGAACCGCCGCAGTCTCGTAAGCCCCCGGCGAACACGGTGGGTGTGGTTGGCTGGCTACGAGAGAATCTCTTTGATGGGGTCGGCAATTCTATCGCTACAATCCTGACGGCTATTTTCCTCATCTGGTTTGCGGGGAGCGTAATGGACTGGTCAATCCGCACGGCGGAATGGACAGTGGTTAACAACAACCTGCGCCTGTTGATGGTGGGGCCGTATGACCAGGATGAACTGTGGCGTGTGACAATCATGGCCGTCGCGATGATTGTGCTCAGTGGAATGAGCCTCGGTTTCTGGTCAGAGATTGCCCGCCCGGTGTTTGTGACGATTGTTGTGGTGATGGTGCTGCTGGTTATTGTACCGGTTGTGTCTGATCGTTTTCCGCCGCCGTCTATCCGTACTATTGTCTCGTCGGACGGGGATGTGCCGGCCATGCGCTTTGTAGGCAACCCTGGTGAGCGCGTGACGGTTGCAGTAGAACAGATCAACGCAGAAAATGCCGACCCGGATGGCAACGCCTTCAACGGCTTTATCGAAACCACTCCGGGTGCATCCAATTCTCGCTCGATCTGGAACGACATCAAACAGGGTATCCGTACCGATTCCATTGACCTGGACACGTACACCCTCACATTTACTGTTTCTCTGGTAGATGCCAGCGGCGAAGTGCTGGAGACAGTGACCTCCACGCCAGATGAGCCAGGGGTTACGTTCGAAACTCCACTGCCAGAAACTGGCTGGTATGGTGTGCTGGCAGAGGTCGATGAGAGCAGCGATGCTGGCTTTGCGTGGATCCGGCTGGATGGTGTGGAAACCTACACCACACGCACTGCGGACGTGGAAGCACGTACCGAACGCTATGGCGAACAACCTGCGCTGACCTGTGCGGACGGTAGTGACGCCTGTAACACAGAAGTGGCGCAGCGTGCCCTGCGTTATGAGGGCCAGCGTAGTGGTTTCGACTATCTCACCGTGCAGCTTTCGCCGTTCTTCCGCGATATTGCCATCCCGCTGATTGTGGGTACAGTGATTGCATTTGCCGGTGGTGTTCTGGGCTGGTTCCTCAAGCGGCTGCCCCGTGAACCAAAACGGATCACAAACCTGACGTTGCTGGTAGCATGGCTACTGTTCATGCCTTTTGCGTTTGTGCTGCTGCGTGGCTTCGAAGGCAGTGAGGCAGTGAGCTACGTCCCCACAACCGACTGGGGTGGGCTCGCCCTGACGCTGATCCTGACGGCAATTCCAATTGTGGCATCGTTCCCGATTGGCATTTTGCTGGCGCTGGGCCGCGCGAACAAAGATCTCGTAATGGTCAGCACAATCAGCACGCTGTTTATCGAGGTGGCACGTGGTGTGCCGCTGATTACGATTCTGTTCTTTGCCAAGCTGATTCTGCCGTTTTTCATCTCCGCCAGCAGTAATATTGAACTCGCCCCCCGTATGATGGTCGGGTTGACGTTGTTCACGGCAGCTTACGTGGCAGAGATCATTCGTGGTGGCTTGCAGATCATCCCGAAAGGCCAGACGGAAGCGGCACAGGCACTGGGCCTGCCAGCGTTTTACATTACGTGGCTCATCACCATGCCCCAGGCCATTCGCGCAGTGATCCCCGCGCTGATGAGCCAGTTTGTGAGCCTGTTCAAGGACACGACACTGGTATCCATCGTTGGTCTGTTCGAATTGCTCGGCATTGTTGAACTCATCGTGAACGGCCAGCAGCAGTATCGCCCGTTCCAGCGTGAAGCGTATCTGTTCGTAGGCGTTGTATACTTCGTTATCAGTCTGGCAATGGCGTCGATCAGCCGCCGCCTTGAAAATACCGGTGTGGGCGCTGCCCGCCGCTAGTCAACGTAAGCAAAGAGAATTATTGAGGTCTCAAATGGCAGAAATCTTGCAGGATGAAGCAGTCAAAAAAAATGATCACAGCCTTGGCGACCATGTTATTGAATGTGTGAACGTCAATAAGTGGTATGGTGACTTCCATGTGCTGAAGGACGTCAACCTGAAGGTGCGTGAGCGCGAAGTGGTGGTGGTGATTGGCCCGTCGGGTTCCGGTAAGTCCACGCTCATTCGCTGCGTAAACCGCCTGGAAGAACACCAGGAAGGTGACATCATTGTAGATGGCATCACGCTGACCAACGATGTGAGTAACATTGCAGAGATCCGCCGCGAGGTGGGCATGGTGTTCCAGCAGTTCAACCTGTTCCCGCACCTTACAGTGATGGAAAACATCACCCTGGCACAGCGTTATGTACGCCGTCGTCCCCGTGCAGAATCCGAAGAAAACGCGCTCAAACTGCTGGAGCGTGTGGGCATCCCGGAACAGGCCCGCAAGTACCCCGGCCAGCTTTCTGGCGGGCAGCAGCAGCGTGTGGCAATTGCCCGTGCGCTGGCAATGAACCCGAAAATCATGCTGTTCGACGAGCCAACATCGGCGCTTGACCCGGAAATGATTAAAGAAGTGCTGGACGTGATGAAAGAACTGGCGCAGAGCGGCATGACCATGATGGTGGTGACGCACGAGATGGGCTTCGCAAAAGAAGTGGCAGACCGCGTGATCTTCATGGATAGTGGGCGCGTGGTAGAAATCGGCACGCCAGATCACTTCTTTGAGAACCCGAGCCACGAGCGCACGCAGTTGTTCCTGTCACAAATCCTTTAAGATGTTTCCCGGAACTACAGTAGGGGCACCTCCGCCCCTGCTGTGAATCTACAGACAGACGTTGTGTTCTGTCACGGTTTTTGAGGCACACCGAAAGGATGAGTTCCATGTGGAGTATGTCACGGCTGGTTTTACTGGGTTTGGCAGCGCTCAGCCTGTTTATACCCTCAATAACGCAGGCACAGCCCGGTTCCGTTGAGCCGGGGGCAATTACCAGCCAGATTATCGAGCGCGGTGAATTGATCTGTGGAGTGAATGGGACGCTTCCCGGTTTCGGCTTCCTGATGGACGATGGTAGTTATGCAGGCTTTGATGTAGAAATATGCCGTGCCGTCGCTGCTGCCATTCTGGGTGATGCAGACGCGGTTTTCTACGTTGAGGTTACTTCCGCAGAGCGCTCTGTGGCATTGATTACCGGCAGTGTGGACATGCTGTCTCGCAACACCACGTGGACATTTTCGCGGGATGTCGAATGGCAGGCCACATTCGGCCCTACCACATTCTATGATGGACAGGGAGTGATGGTACGGGCAGCAGATGGTATTGCCACGCTGGAAGACCTCGAAGGTGGTGTCATTTGCAGCGACGGCGGCACTACCACTGAACTCAATATCTCCGACGCAATGGCCGAACGCAATCTGGATTTCGTACTGCAAACTTTCTCCAGCCTCGATATTACCACAGAGGCGTTTTACACCGGTAGCTGCGATGCCATGACCAGTGACCGCAGTGCGCTCATCGCCCAGCGTGCGCTGACGGATGACCCGGCGGCTTACCTCATTCTGGGCGAAACGCTCTCGAAAGAGCCACTTGGCCCGGTTTCTTCACAGAGTGACCCACAATTCGCTGATATTATCCGCTGGACAGTGTGGGGCATGATTAACGCCGAAGCCGAGGGCATTACCAGCGAGAACATTGATAGCTTCATGGAGAGCACCGATGTGAATGTTCAGCGTCTGCTGGGTTTGAACGATACCCCTGCTGGCAGTCACCTTGGCCTTGACAATAGCTTCATG
>JBCCQC010000144.1:0-8640 GCA_039024535.1 Chloroflexota bacterium | reverse complement strand
TACACGGAGTTTGCCATTTGAAAACTGAAAAGATATCAGGTAGTAGAACGGATTCAGTTGCCCCCAGTTGTACGGCACGATGGCTATAAAGCTGTTTACGGTACACGAATAGGTTGCAGCATTCACGTATTCACAGTATTCCCCATACTTCAGATGCCGGTGCATAAACGGCTCAACGTCGCTCTGTGTGGTATCTGCAATTGGTAGCTGCTGGCGTAGATAGGTCTCTACATCAATGGCTTCGGGCATGTTTGCAAAATACCCTATGCCGTTGAAATAGAACACCCACACAAACCAGCTAACAAAACACATGCCAACTGCCAGCATGATTGAACCGCAACCAATGAGCATCTTTCTGTTCGTCACACATCATCCACGTGTAGTCTACATTTTCCACTACAGTGTAACGTCAGCGGATATGTGACAAACGCATAGATTTTACTTCTGGCAAAATGTTGAGAATGAAATTACTACACACCCTCACTGACCGTTACCCTTTAACTTCACCGCCATTGCAAACACTTGCACAACCAATCAGCCCGGTTCCTGCATGGATGCTACCCTACCCTCACTGGAAACCATCCCATCCCGTTTCCCGCCGAATGCCGCCGAAAACCCGCCCGGTGCTGCCATATGCCCGGTCAAACTATCGGATTTCCACAAATCACTGTGCAAGCGCTTGAAATCACTATCTATCCCTCAAAACCCGCTGTGGCAGCGGCTCCGCACGCCATGCTCACCCCACACGTTGCCGTTTCATCATGCACGAACACATCCGCGTGCATATGCTCACCCTGTCCCGCGTCACATATGCTACACTGCACATAACCGGCGTCCGTAGCGGGTATGCCTTGCCCACTACAATCGTGCAACATCAAATCATCGGCGGGAAAACGTGAAAAACAGTGCCGCCGCCGCCACCTCACCGCTCACTCAGGTTATCCGCCGCGCTGTTACTGCGCTCGGCCTGCGTGGTAATCAGGTTGCGCACGCGGCTTGCCAGCAGTTTCATAATGCCCCGGTTAATCTCCACATGGGCGCTCACCGTCCCGAAGAACGCATCGGCGCTGATTGCCAGCAGGTACACATCCCCCACCGCCACCGCCGATGCTGTGCGCGGCTTTTGATCCAGCAGCGCCACCTCGCCAATCGCCTCGCCCTCGCCCAGCGTGGCAATCTCCGTAGCGCCGTGCATAATCCGCACCTCGCCACGCACAATAATGTACATGGTATCGCCGGGGTCACCCTGCTTGAACAGGCGCGTACCCGCCGGCAGTTCCACGTCTTCGGTAATCTGCGCGATATGATACAGTTCGCGCGGGTTCAGCGTATGAAACAGCGTGGAGTTGTTGAGCAGCACGGTTTTTTCCAGAATGGAGAGCATACGTCTTTCCTCGGTGTTCAGGGTGTCGTTGTCTTCGCTGGCATTGTAACGCAGGATCATGTGCCGCACGTCCGCGCCCACATCGTGGCTGATGCGCAGGCCGAGGCCGGGGTGCCGCAGGATGTAGTCCAGCGCGACGGCCTTCTGCCAGTCGTCGCCGCTTTCAATATAGTGTGAGAGTTCATCCGTCAGCGACTCGTCCAGATCGGGGAATTGTGTGCGGCCAATTTCTGCGAGTTCGTCAATGGGCCGGTTTTCAAACAGTGGGATGACGGCGGCACGCTCTGTGTTTGAGAGGACGTTATCCAGAATTTCCAGCACATTGCCGATGATCTGTGGGTCGCGTTCTTTAAGGCGGTAGATCACGCTTTCGATGTCGGTGTTGGGCACGTCCATGATTGAGAGTTTGAGCAGTGACGGCATCAGTTCGTCAAAGTCAAAGCGGAAGGCGCTTGCCAGCAGGGTTTCTTCCTCTTTCGTGACGGTATCCAGCGCGATGTCCAGGCTGTACATGTCGCGGGCGAGTTCAAGTTCCTCACCTTCTACGGTTGCCAGCACGTCCGGTGGCAGCCCCTTCTGCCGGGAGTATTCCAGCAGGGTGCTGACGGTCTCAATGTAAAGTTCACGCACGGGGGAGTCCAGTTCCTGTATCAGCAGCGGCAGAATGTCTGGTTCCAGATAGTCTGCGAGGGTGCGCAGGATGGCTTCGCGCAGTAGATTGCTGGTGTTCGGGTTCTGGTAGGTTGCCAGCAGCAGGGCACGTACTTCGTCCGGTGGGTACTGCTGGAGTGTGCGCTGAGCTTCGATTTCTGTGGTGCTGTTTTCCAGCATGGCGACGATGTTCGTCAGCAGTGGGGCTGCTGTATGGCCCACCAGCCGCAGGGCACGAATCTGCACGGCGGGTGATTTTTGCAGCAGCCCGACCAGCAGTTGTGGTGGGGCGACGGCTCGCGCACGGTTCACGTCAATGCGCAGCAGGGCGTCCAGCGCGTAACGATTGGCGCTGGTATCGTCGGATTGCAGCAGGCTGCGCAGAGTTTTCATGCCCTGCGGTAGTTCGTGGCCGCCCATACGTACCAGTGAACGCGCCGCCGCTGCCTGCATTTCGTAGTCGGGTTCGTTGAGGCGCTGCACAATCAGCGGGATGACGCCTGTTAACCCGCGTTCGCCAGCGGTGTACATGGCTTCGTCGGTGAGCGCGGATGGTGTTTCGATTAATTTCATCAGTTCGGAATCTGGCAGAATGTCCGGGTAGTCTGCTGAGAGGGTGAGGATGCGCTCACGTACCGGGATGCTTTCCGTTATATGGTAGACCTCGCCGAGTACGCCGGTGAGGGGTTCGAGGGGGACATCATCTCCGATTGTGCTGAGGATAAACGCCCGTTCCATGTCGGTGCCGGTGCGCAGGGCTGTTTCTATCGTGGAGACGATGCCGCTGTCGGCGGTGTCTATGTCAAGGTCTTCGAAGTCTACGCTGCGGGTGCGGATGCCTTCGAGCAGTTTGCGCAGGTAGCCGCGTTGCAGGAAGATTGCGGCGGGGATCCACAGAGCACAGACCCCCAGTACGATAAAACTGAGCGGGCGTACATCGGTAATGCCGACCTGTTTGAGAAAGTACACGCCGACGCCGGTTATCCCCTGAATGATGGCAATGAATGTGCCGCTGACGAAGGGTTTGACGGCGAGGCGCTGTTCTGCGGGGATGGGTACCCATGCCAGTTCGGTTGAGGTTTCGTTGATGGTGAAGCGGGTGGCCTGGTCGCCGCCTTTCATGAGCGTGGCTGTTGTTAGACCTGGCGCGATCAGAAATGCGATGGTGGAACCGATAATCGTGAGGGGTAGCACCAGCAAACCGGCGATGAGACCGAAGTTTACCAGCAGCGGGCCGATGACAAACAGCCGGATGATGACCTGTAATGCGCCAGTGCCAGCGGTGTATAGCCCCTTGAACCGTGTGAAGGCGTTTTCGTTGTTGTTGAAGGCTTCGATGCCGACCGTCTGGAATTGAATGTCGATGGTGGTGGCGATCAGAATGAATGAGCCGACAATGACCATAATGGCGATGATGTATGGATCCGTGATGCTGCGTGCGGGACGCGGTGCATCAGGTTCGTCGGTGTCAATCGTTTCTCCGAAGACCATGTAGGGCTGTGTTTGCCGGATGACCGCCGCCATGATTAAGAGCAGCACTGCGACCAGTACCACGACGCCTTCTGTGCCGTACTGTTCGCCTGCGATGCTGGAAATGAGGGCGATGAAGGGTGCCAGTATTAAACCGCTGATGATACCGGCAATAGAACCGCCAATGCCGACAATGCCCAGAATGCGCTTGGACTGGCGGGCGTCGAAGATGGTGGGTGTGATGAGGTAATACTGGAAGACGATGATGGTGCCCTGGATGAGGGTGACAATGAACAGAACGGCGCTGGCCCACGGTTCGATTTGCAGCAACGCGATGAGCAGCAGGTAGGTGGATGCGAATATGATGTTGGTGCCGATTGCAAGTGCGTTAAGCGGAACGCGCTTTGCCAGCCTGCCGAATAGAAAGACCATTGCGGCGGTGACAACGCTATTGACGGCCATGAGGAGGGGGTAGATTGTGTCTGAGTTTTGCACGCGGGCGAGGAACAGGGATGAGGTGGAGGCAGCGCTGAGTACATAGGCGCCAGTCATCAAAAAGTAGTAAATTCCGAGAATAAGCGCCGGGCGGCGTTCTTCTGGTTCAATATTGACCAGACGTTGTAACATGTGGCTGCATTTCTTTTGATGTACAGGCTCAAGCAGTGATTATGCACATAGAAACGTTAGAACACAAATGGGCATGGGATGTAATGTCTGTTATTTCAGGTTATGACAATGTATCATTCCTGTTACATCACGGTGGCTAAAAATCAAATTTATCCTATTATGAAGAGGTAAAGCATAGCGGATATTTCCTCAATGTTTATGGTGTGTTGTGATGGGGTTTACCCTGAATGTGGAAATATCGACCTGAAAATGAAATGGAACTGAAGTGGCCGTGGTGGTCATTGAGGCTAAGGAGTTCTTATGAACCGCAGCGACGTGTTTGTATCGTATCGCCGCACAGAGAAGGAGTTTACCCATACGCTGGATAGGGCGCTTAAAGCAGAGGGCCTTGAGGTGTGGGTGGACTGGGAGGATATTCCGCCGGGTGCCCCGAATTTTACGAAAGAGATTGAGATTGGCATTGAGGGGGCTGATGTTTTCGTTGCGGTGATTTCGAAAGACTACACTGAGTCCAAATATTGCATGATGGAACTGGATGGTGCGCTGGAGCTGAACAAGCGCGTTATTCCCATTATTCTGGAAAAGTTTGATCGGTCTGCATTGCCGCGTGAAGTGCGGGATATTAACTGGGTTTATTTTTACCGCAACGAAGATGGGTCGTATCCTTTTGAGGAGAACTTCCCTATTTTGATGGAAGCGATCACGGCGGATCGTGAACACATTACCATGCATACCCGTTACCTGCTGCGGGCGAATGAGTGGGACGAGAAAAAGCGCAATGGTAGTTTCCTGCTGAAGGGCAGTGAACTGGAAGAGGCCGAACGCTGGCTGGCGATGGCCGGTGAGAAGAAACCACAGCCTGCGGGTATACATGGCGAGTATATTTTTGCCAGCCGTGCGTTGCAGCGTCGGCAGGGGCGGCGGTTGCTGGCGCTGGTTACGTTTGCGTTTTTGTTTTCGATCGGGCTGACGTTGTTTTCGATCACGCAGTATGTGGATGCGAGACGACAGCGCGATAGTGCGGATGATAGCCGTGCAAGGGCACAGAGCCTGTTGTGGTCAAATTATGCTGTGAGTGAGATTGCAGAGAATAACACACGGCTGGCGCTGCCGCTGGCGCTGGCTGCGAACCAGATACCTAACCCGCCGGCGTTCAGCCAGGAGGCACTGGCGCAGGCGGCTTATGCACCGGGGCCGCGCCGTGTGTTTGAGGCGGGTGATGGGGCGCGTGTGTGGACGACGGCGTATCGGCAGAATGAAGCGCAGATAGCTGCTGCTACGTCTGATGGGCGTGTGATATTGTGGGATGTGGAGGATAAGGCTAACCCGGTGTGGACGGCGGATGCACATGCCGGTAGTGTGTGGAGTATGGCTGTGCTTGCTGATGATGAGGATATTATTTCTGCCGGGGCAGATGGCCGGGTGCGGGTGTGGCGTGGTGTTGATGGGACGGAGGTTGTGGAACTGACCGGGCACGATACGACTATCTGGAATCTGGCGGTGACGGCGAACGGGCGCTATGTGGCGGGGGGGGGTATTGATGGCAATGTGTATGTGTGGGAGTTGCCGTCTGGTGAGTTGCTGGAAACGCTTGATAGCCGGAATGAGGTTGTGTGGACGGTTGATTTCAGTGAAACGGGCCGTTACATGGCGGCTGGTGGCAGTGATGGGCTGAGTGTGATCTGGGAAGTTCCAGAATTTGTTGAATTGCGGTCACAGCCGCTGGATGGGCATGTGGGGGCTATCTGGGCGACGGATTTTAGCCCGAACGATAACTATCTGATTACCGGCGGGGCAGATGCACAGATGATCCGCTGGGATATTAACAGTGGGGCGATTGCGAGGCGCTATCGGAGCCATACGGATCGTGTGTTGAGTGTGGCGTACCTGCCGGATGGCCGTGAGATCCTGAGCAGTTCTGCTGATGGCCGGGTGATCCTGTGGGATGCGAATACGGCGTCGCCACGGGTGCGGTATGACGGGCACGAGGGGCCAGTGTGGGATATTCACCCGTCGCAGGAGGCAGAGCAGTTTATCAGTGCGTCTTCCGATGGAACGGCTATCCTGTGGGATGAACGTAACGGCGCACGCCTTGACGATATTGCATCGGGCCGTGGTGACATTACGACGGCAGTCTATAGCCCGGATGGTGAGTTCGTTGCCTATGGCACGTCCAGCCGTTACATTGTGCAGCGTTCTGTTAACAGTAGTGAGACGCTGGCATTCAGCCCGCGTGCTCATACGGATGTCATCAACGACCTTGCTTACTCGCCCGATGGCAGGTTGCTGGCGTCTGCGGCGGATAGTCGTGTTATCCTGTGGGATACGCTTTTCGGGGCGATGAACGATGAATTGATCGGGCACGCTGATGAGGTGCGGGCGGTGGTGTTCGACCCGGAAGAGCCGGTGCTGTACTCAACCGGTAATGATGGGGTTGTTATTGCATGGGATCTGGAGACGCGGCAGGAGATTGATCGCTTTCGGGCACATGGGGCAACTGTGTGGGATGTTGCTGTGTATACGCCTGAGTTTGAGATTGCGACCGTGAGTTCGGATCGGTCGGTACGGTTGTGGGAGAACCTGTTGCTTGACAGGGAAGAGTTTGAAGACGACCGGAATGCTGGTGCTGAGCCTGAAGATGAGCTGGAGGTACACACGGATGTGGTACGTGCCGCAGCGTACAGCCCGGATGGAAGGTGGCTGGCGACAGCGGGGGATGATGCCACGATTTTCCTGCATGATCTTGCTGCCGATGTGCCACCTTTTGAAAGGCGGTTGAGTGGTCATGAAAATCCGGTTACGAGCCTGGCGTACAGCCTTGATGGTCAGTACATTGTCAGCGGAGATGTATCGGGCATGGTGATTATCTGGACGGCGGCGGGTGAACTGATCCGCATGTATGATGCGCACCAGGATGCTGTTACCGACGTGCAGTTTGAACCGACCGGATTACCCATTGTGATGTCCTCGTCGCTGGATCGGCTCATTACATTCTGGCGTGCAGATTCTGCTGAGGATTTGAAGCGGTGGACGGAGGAAAACCGGGACATTCGTGAACTTTCATGCTTTGAGTTTGAACTGTATCGGTCTGAAGATGAGATTCCGGAGCGGTGTGACCCGGTTGGTCATGCAGATGGTGGGGTGGGCGCACCCACAGCCGCTGCGACGGATGTTGAGCAAGTAGCGAGTAATGGAGAAACAACTGTTGATTAGCAGATGGAAAGGGATCGTCGTTGCGGCGATTGCCATGTTGAGCCTGTTACCTGTTGCGGATGTTCGCCCGCAGGCAGACCCTGTTGAACTGAATGTGTTGTGGTTTAACGATGCGCGTGAGAGCATTACAATGCAGCAGCAGCTTGATGCCTTCATGGAGCAAAATCCTGGCATTGAGGTTCAGTTGCAGCAGTCGGGGGTGGATCTGACACAGCAACTGGATTGTATTATTATTGGCCGGGATGCACCGGATTATCGTGAGCGTGGTTGTGAGCAGTTTGAGCAGGAACCGTTGCCGGACATGGCGCGAACTACAATCCCGGGTGTGTATCGAGATAGCCTGCTGGATATTCGCCCGTATCTATCGGATGCGGATGATTGGGCGGCGAACTTTAACGCGGGCTTTCTGGATAGCCTGCGTGTGCCAGAGAACCCCGATGGCCTGCACGGTTATCCGGTTGATGTGACGATCAGTGCGCCGTATGTGAACCGCACGCTGTGGGAAGACGCCGGGGTACCGATTCCGTCGGACTTCAGTGAAGAGGTGACGTGGGATGAGTGGACGAAGGCTGCGGCGCAGGTACAGGCCGCGCTGACAACGGATGACCGTGAGGTGTATGCGATTGCGATTGATCGCAGTGGGCATCGCTTCTGGGGCCCGAGCCTGAGCCTGTGTGCCACGTATGTGGATGCGGTAGACCCGGATAGTGATGTGGTAATAGATACGGACGGTTTTCGTGATGCACTGGCGTTGTTTTCTCAGTGGCATGAACAGGGGCTGGTGCCGGAGGCGATCTGGGCCGGGGATGGTGACACGGTTGTGCCGGCAGATGAATTCTTCATCGACAGCCAGATTGCGTTTTACTTCAGTGGTAACTGGCTGCTGAATAAGTTTGATAGCAAGATTGAGAACTTCCAGTGGGAGGCGGTTCCGAACCCGGTTGGCCCGTGCGGGCAGACCGGTATGGTGGGTGGCACGGCGATGATTGCCTTTGAGTGGACAGAGCATCCCGAAGAAGTGGCTTTGTTGATTGAGTTCCTGACGCAGGGTGACAATATGGAGCAGTTTGCGCTGGAAAACCTGATTCTGTCCGGGCACGGTGACGTCAACTCGATGGAATTGAATTACGAGGATGGCACGAACCAGCTTGTTGTGTTCCAGGAGGAGATTTTGCGGGCTGCGCCAGAGGCGTTCGCGCTACAGTATCGCACGGATACCACAGTTATTCACTCGGCTATTCGGGAGAACCTCGTGTTGTCTCTACAGCAAGGTCTGTCGCCGGATGATGTGATTT
>JBCCQC010000143.1:0-8696 GCA_039024535.1 Chloroflexota bacterium | reverse complement strand
GTCATCCGGCAGGTAGGTAACTACAGTGAAATCTATGAACGGCATCTGGGCCAGAACAGTCCCATTGGTCTGGATCGTAACCTGAATGACCTCTGGATCAACGGTGGTTTATTGTACGCTCCAGCGTTCGGAGGCTAGCTATGCAGCAACAGGGAGACATCACCATGAAAAACATGCTGGCACCTGTGATGCTGATTATCGGTTGCTTGCTGGCTGTCCACCCCGGCCATGCGCAGGGATTCGGGGAGATAGGGCCGATCACTGCACAGATCATTGAGCGGGGCGAGTTAGTTTGCGGTGTAAACAGCGCTCTGCCCGGTTTCAGTTCGCTTGATGAAGCCAACCTGACTTATGTCGGCTTTGATGTGGACATCTGCCGTGCCGTGGCCGCTGCCATTCTGAGTGATGCCGAAGCGGTGTCTTTCCGTGAGGTGGCAGCTACTGAACGTGCCGAGGTGCTGGCTTCCGGCGAGGTGGATCTATTATCTCGTAACACGACATGGACGCTGGAGCGTGACACTGGCTGGGACGTAACGTTTGCGCCGATTGTGTTCTATGATGGGCAGGGTTTAATGGTGCGTGCCGATGCTGACTATGCATCGGTGAATGATATGAATGGTGCTACAATTTGCATCAACGCAGGCACCACAACGGAGCAGAATATCCGCGACGTTACACAGATGCTTGGCCTCAGTGTAACGCTACAAACCTACGATAGCCTCGAAGCCGCCTACGAAGCCTTTTTCGATGAGATGTGCGACGTTATCACCGCAGACCGAAGCGGGTTGATTGCGCAGCGGGCCACTAACCAGACACCGGGCCAGTTTGTTATCCTTGATGATGTGCTATCACGGGAACCGCTCAGCCCAGCCACAGCACAGCGTGACCCGCAGTTTGCCGATGTCGTGCGCTGGACAATCTACGGTATGATTAACGCTGAAGAACTGGGCATTTCCAGTGAAAACGTCGATACCTTCACAGATAGCGATTCCCCCGCAGTGCAGCGCTTGCTGGGCATCGGCGGCACCCCCGCCGGTGACTATCTGGGGATTCCGAACGACTTCATGGTGACGGTATTGGAGCAGGTTGGCAATTACGGTGAAGTGTACGAGCGTAACCTCGGCGCAGAGACCCCCTACGACCTGCCACGCGGCCTGAACAATCTGTTCAATAGTGGCGGCCTTATCTATGCACCGCCGTTCCGCTAGCAAGTGGCCGGTGCTGTAACGCAAACCCTGCAATAGAATTGTGGTAGATCGCTTTGCGATCTGGCAGATTTTTGCTACATTGGTGGAACATCCAACCGCGAGGAAAAATCTATGGCACAGTCATCTGCCGCACAGGTCAGCCAGTCTATTCTGCAATTCCCCTATATTTTGCGAACCCGGCGCAATCATGCCCTTGAACACGCTACGATACACATTCTATCTGCGCGGGTGCGTGGTTTGCAGATGGCAGGGCGCAGTGATGCCAGCGGCTTTGTGCTGATTGGCGACGTTGAAACGAACGTGGTGGTGCAGGCCGTGAGTGACGCACTCAATCGTTTACGCGGTGGGCAGCGCAATCTGGCGATTCACCCGAACTGTGGCACCAACCTCGTCACCACGGGCTACCTCACCAGCCTCACGGCACTCATTGTTACACGTGGCGCTAACGAACGCGAGTCGTTTATTTCCCGGTTGCCGCTGCTGGTTATTGCAATGATCGGGGCTTTGCTGGTATCGCAGCCGCTGGGCACATGGCTGCAACGCCACGTCACCACTGATGGCAACCCCGGCAACCTCGAAGTGCTCAGCATTGATCGTAGAGAAACAAACTGGTTCGGGCGCCGTGTCGTCGTGCATCGTGTAGAAACACGGTCTTCGTAGAGGCAGTATGGCAACAGAAAAACCCCGCTTCTATATTTTCCACGGCACTGATGAATTCCGTATGTCGCAGACCGTGAACAAGATGCGTGCCGAAATGCGCGACATTGACAGTGCTGGACTTAATCTGAGCGAGTTTGACGGCAGTGACACCAATGCCCCGGAGGTATTGGGGGCTGTGAGTGCGTTCCCGTTTCTGGCAGACCGGCGGCTGGTGATCGTACGCGGGATGCTGACGTACATCACGCGCAAGGGAGCCGGGGAAACGGGTAAAAAGCAGGTTCAGCGTCTGCTGGATGACATCCCGGTACTGCCAGAATGGGCACGGCTGGTGTTCGTGGAACCCAGAAGTCTGCCCGGTAATAGCAAGCTGCTCAAGCTGGCCCAATCCGACCCATTTGGCTACGAAAAAGAGTTCACAGCACCCAGAAATCCGACGCAATGGCTCATGCGGCAGGCAAAAAGCGACCACGAGACCGTTCTGGAACCCGCTGCGGCGCAGGCACTTGCCTCGGTGGTTTCCGGTGATTTACGACGCGCTGATAACGAACTGAGTAAACTGGCCGCCTATGCAAACGGTGATCCCATCACGGAGGATATGGTGGCGTTGCTCACGCCCTACACGCCAGAAACACGCATCTGGGATATGATTGACGCGATGGCGGCTGGCCGTGGCGACCGTGCCATGACCATGCTGCATAATGTGCTGGACGAACCCGGCGAAGACCCATTCCGCGTGTGGGCGCTGGTAGTGCGTCAGTTCCGGCTGATGCTGCTGGCAAAAGAGTATCTGGACGGCGGTGGTTCCACGGCGACACTGGCCGATGCAATGGGGATGCGAGCGTTCCAGGTCAAAAAGCTGCCCGGCCAGGTCAGCCGCTTTCAACTCGAAGACCTTGAGATGATCTACCGCAAGCTGCTGGAATACGACAAAAATATAAAGACCGGCAAAATGAACATCGTACTCGCGCTGGATACACTGGTAGCGACAGTGGCGTAATGTGCAACGCTTTCGGGTGCTGCTGCGTATAGCTATTGTGTTGACGTTGATTGAGCGAGGATATTTGCTGTGGAACGGAACCAACTGGTTAATATTGCAATTATCGGGCTGGCGATTGTCGGGGCCATTGTGCTGCTGCCAAACCTGCTGGGGCTGGCGTTGTTTTCTGTCGGGTTCATCCTGCGGCTGGTGGGCTGGATGTTCGCCGGAGCTATTGCCGGACGTATTTTGCGTGGAGAGGGTTATGGCCCTGTAGCGGATATTGCACTGGGCATCGCCGGTGGCGTTGTGGGTTCTGTGCTGTTCCGGCTGGTTGGCCTTGGTGGTCTGGCACAGGCTCCCCTGCTCAGTATTCTGGTCGGGGCTGTTGGGGCAGTGGTATTTGTGTGGGTAATCCGACTGTTCAACCGCAACTTTGCGAGATAGAGAACATGGGGCGACCATGATCCAGTCGCCCATGTGACTGTTAGCTGTTCAGGCGCTCGATTTCGGCATCAATTACTTCACGGAAGGTTTCGATTGGGACGGCACCATTCACAAAGCGCCCGTTGACGAAAAAGCCGGGGGTACCGCGCAGGCCCAGTTCACGGGCATAGGCGCTGTCAGCTTCTATTTCTGCCATGTGGGTGCCATCTTCAAAGCACGCCTGGAACTGTTCCACATCCATGCCGAGGTCATCGGCAAAGCTGAACAGTGACTCTGGCCCGGCGATTTGCCCGGTGCTGGCGAACAGCGTATCGTGATACTCCCAGAACATCCCCTGATCCTGCGCACACTCTGCCGCAAGCGCAATCACCGGGGACGCACTCGGGTTGATAACGGGGAAGTCCCGGTAGACGAAACGAACGCGGTCGCCATACTCGTCGATAAGCAGCGGCAGGGTGTCGTTGGCAAAGCGCCCACAGAACCCACACAGAAAGTCACTGAACTCTACAATCACGATGTCACCGTCCGGGTTGCCGAGGAACGGATCATCTTCGTCAAAGGCAACCTCGTAGCGTTCGCCGTCCTCCGGGCCGCGTGCGGTATTAATCCCTGCGCTTTCGAATACCTCGGCAACAGCATCGCGCACAACCCCCTCAATTTCGGCAGTTTCGATGCTCGTCTGCGCGGGGAATGCAAAGCGGCCCATCACCCCACCGAGTGCAAAAAACACAACCGCAACAAGCACATAGTTGACGACGGAACGCGGTATGACGATCATATCGTCTTCCACAGGTGCAGAAGCGGGGGACGTCGTCGGCTCATATTCAACAGTCGGTGTTGTATCTGCCGGTGACTGTATCTGTTCAACGGCTTCCGTAGCATTCAGTGTGGTCTCTGCCGGGTTCACGGTTCCCACCGTGCTATCGGCCTCATCCGGTGCCTGTGGGACAGACTCAGGTACATTATTTTCTGTGGTCACAGGGTTTCCTCAATTAAACTAAAATCCCACGGGAACTATACAGAAAAGGCTCTCAGGCTGCAATTCTGCACGTGTTTTGTTGACGAAACCCGGACAGTTCGGCTTACAACGCCCGGTAAGCTAACCAACGAACCCGGCAACAGCTTCCAGCAGATCATTCTTGCTCACTGGCTTGGAGAGATAGCCGTCGCAACCGGCTTCGATGAATTTTTCGCGGTCGCCGTGCATGGCATTGGCCGTCAGCGCAATAATCGGAATATGGGCTGTGTCCGACTCCTGTTTCAGGATGCGTGTGACTTCCATGCCATCAATGTCTGGCAGGTTAATGTCCATCAGGATGAGGCTGGGTTTGGTTTCACGTGCACGGGCCAGCCCATCTTCGCCGGTTTCAGCTTCGATGAGGGGATATCCCCCCATCTTCAGGAATTTACGCACAAGGCGCATGTTCTGTGGATTATCTTCAACGTAAAGCACTGTTGGCTTGTCTGACATAGCGAAACCTCCCTCGCGTCCGATCTACCCATTTCTACATGATGATAACATGTTACCACATGTTTCCTCAATGCAATGTTAATGAATTAATCAGGACTGAGTTCATCCAGGCGGGTTCGCAGTCGGCTCATCCGGCCTTCCTGTGGGCGCACCCTTGCAATCCGGTCACTAAAGCGGCGGCGGTAGCGGCGCAACCGTGCACGCCAGCGTGCCATGAAATACGCTAGCTGCCGTCGTTGCTGGTTAATGTTACTGGCCCGGTCTTCTACCGGGTGGCCCCATTCCACGACCATTGCAGCCCACGTGAGGCCGCCGCCAAACCCGACGAACACAATGTTATCTTTGTCTTCGATTTTTCCCTGCTCCAGTGCTTCACACAGGGCAATCGGAATAGAGGCAGCCGACGTATTGCCATATTTTGCAACGGTGCTGAAGAACGTCTCCGGCGCGACTTTGAGATTGCGGGCTGCGGATTGCAGAATGCGGTCATTGGCCTGGTGCGGAACCACAACTTTGACATCGTCCATTGTCAGCCCAGCATTATCCAGCGCCTGCAAAATGCTATCCCCAACGATGCGGGTAGCAAACTTGAACACCTCGCGCCCGTTCATGTGCAGCTTGTGGATTTTATGGTCGTCCTTCATGTAGGCAATATCACAACTACCTACTGTAGGCACGCCCAGCAGGTCATAGCCAGAGCCATCCGAGCGTAGCACAGATGACAGCACCCCGCCGGGTTGTTCGCTGGCCTGCAACACAACGGCCCCGGCACCATCGCCAAACAGAATGCACGTGCTGCGATCCTGCCAGTCCAGAATACGGCTCATGGTTTCTGCGCCGACGACCACAGCAGTTTTGATGCTGCCGGACTTGATGGCCTGCGACGCCATATCCACACCATATACAAACCCGGAACAGGCTGCGCTGAGGTCAAATGCCCCGGCGCGGCTGGCGCCCAGCCAGTTCTGAATGAGGCTGGCGGTACTGGGGAAAATGTTCTCCGGCGTGGAGGTCGCCACGATCACAAGGTCAACTTCGATTGGCAGGATGTCGGCCACTTCCAGCGCGTTCTGGGCAGCCTTCAAACCGAGGCTGGCCGTCGTTTCGCGTTCGTTCGCCACATACCGTTGCGCGATGCCGGTGCGGGAGCGAATCCACTCATCGTTGGTTTCTACGATAGCCTCAAGGTCTTCATTCGTCAGGACATTTTCCGGTAAAGCCCTGCCCCAGCCGACAACATGAGCATAGCGTTGTAAATAGGTCGGTTCGTGTGTGTGTGTGTACGGGCCGGTGCCGTTTGTGCTATGAGTTGCCATTGGAATTATTGTATTCGCCAAAAATCAACACTGCGTTGTGCCCGCCGAAGCCAAACGAGTTGCTCATGGCAATGTGAACCGGGTGTTCGATGCCGGTGTTCGGCACATAGTTCAGATCACAGTTCGGGTCGGGCGTTTCAAGGTTGATGGTAGGTGGCACGTAATTCTTACAGATTGCCATGATTGAGAATACAGCTTCGACCGCGCCAGCCGCGCCCAGCAGGTGCCCGGTCACGGACTTGGTAGAGCTAACGGGGATGTTGTAGGCGGCTTCTCCCAGCGCGTTTTTAATCGCCAGCGTTTCGGATTTATCGTTGAGCGGCGTGCTGGTACCGTGCGCGTTGATGTAGTCAATCTGGTCAGGGTTGATCTGTGCTTCGCGCATGGCAATTTCCATCGCTTTTGTCGCGCCTTCGCCGGTTTCCATCGGGGCTGTGATGTGATGAGCATCCGAGGTGTGACCGTAGCCGAGAATTTCTGCATAGATGGTTGCACCGCGTGCTTTTGCGTGCTCCATTTCCTCCAGAACCAGCACGGCAGCCCCCTCACCCATGACGAACCCGTCGCGGTCAGCATCGAACGGACGGGAAGCGCGTTCTGGCTCATCATTACGCCGAGAAAGCGCCGTCATGTTATTGAAGCTGGAAACCGCAATCTCCACAAACCCGGATTCGGCTCCACCAGCGAGCATAGCTTTCATCTGGCCGAGTCGGATTTTCTCTGCGGCTTCGCCAATGGAGTTGTTACCAGTGGCGCAGGCCGTGGTGATGTTGTAGTTTGGGCCGCGCAGACCAAATTCAATCGAAATTTTGGCGGCAGTGGCGTCAATCAGCATCATCGGGATTGCCAGTGGACTGATACCCCGGCGGCCTTTTTCCTCGAAGGTGTTTACTGACTCCACCAGCGTTTCAATGCCACCAATGCCAGAGCCGACGATACAACCCACTTCGTAGCGGTTATCATCCGTGATTTCGAGTCCGCTGTCGTCCATTGCCTGCTGTGCCGCCACCAGCGCAAGCTGCGTCACACGGTCTGCACGGCGGGCGTTGCGCCGCCCCAGCAGCCTGTCAGCATCGAAGTCAACGACTTCGCCACCCATTTTGATTTCCAGCCGCGACATATCCGGGCGCTCCAGCGTCCGTATTCCTGATTTCCCCGCAGCCGTGTTTGTCCATGCGTCTTCGACTGTGCTGCCCGTGGGGCAAACCACCCCCATGCCGGTGACAACGACCCGTTTCATTTCCACAGTAGTCTCCTTACGGCGTTCCCGGCCTATCAGCAAGCAGGCAGGGCGCCTTTTCGTTTTGTCAATGTCAAGTAACTAACCCCGGCGACCGGCAAACGTTGCGCTCTATCTGTAAGCCGCCGGAAACGTTATAATGCCACCCATGATTTTAATAACGGGTACCACAGGTTTCATAGGGCGACATCTCGTTCGTCGTCTGCTCCAGCACAATTACCGCGTTCGCTGTCTTATCCCCGAATACAAGCTCAAGGACTTCCGGTGGAACCCGGACGTTGATGGGCCTGCGCCGGAAGTGGTAGTGGGTACGCTGATGGACGAGGAAGTGATTTACCGCGCTGCAACCGGGGTTCACACGGTGATTCATCTGGAAAGTGCGCAGTGGTGGGGTAATGAGCGTGATCTTGAGCGCGTTGACCTGACCGGCACACGCAAACTGGTTGAAGCTGCCCGCAGTGCGCGTGTGGGCCGTATTGTGGTGCTCAGCCACCTGGGAGCAACCACGGCTGCCGCCTACCCGCTGATGCGTGTGAAGGGTGCTGTAGAAGATGTGGTGCGTTCCAGTGGGCTGGCGTATACCATTTTGCGCTCCGGGATTGTGTTCGGTGAGGACGACGCCTTCTGCAATCACATTGCGATGCTGTTGTTTGCCAACCCGTTTGTGTTCCTGATGCCGGGGCGCGGCGAGGTGGTACTGCATCCTATTTACATAGATGACCTGATTACCCTGCTGGAGCAAACGCTGGAAAACATGGACACGGTCGATCAGGTCATTGAGGTTGGCGGGCCAGAGTACATCACGCTGATTGACCTGATTCGCACGGTGATGCGTGTGTCTGGCCGGTATCGTGTGATAATCCCCCTGCCGCCGTATATGTTCCGGTGGATTAACCGGGGCACGCGCATTGTTTTGCGGCGGACGTTGCTCACCCCACAGTGGCTGGACTTGCTGGCAACCAACCGCGCCGCGCAACTCGGCACTGTCACCCGCTATTTTGACATCAAGCTGCGCCGTCTGGAAGATACCATGCTCACGTACATGCCGCAGCAAAACACCCTGCTTGATGCAGTCCGCTATCTCTTTCGCAGGCGTCCACAGCGCCTCTAACCGGGAAAAAACCACATGTCGCAGGATTCAATTCAAATTCAACCGCTGCGCTCACTGAGCGAAATGGACGCCGCCGTCCGCTTGCAGAGCATTTACTGGGGCCACCAGCCCGATTCCGTGATTTCCAACCATATGCTGTTTTCGCTCACGTCGAACGGGGGGCATGTGCTGGCCGCCACAGATGGCGACACGCCGATTGCGGTATTGATCGGGTTTATTGGCACGGACATGACCCACAGCGACCGTCCCGCCCGCGAAAATCTACTG
>JBCCQC010000142.1:0-8712 GCA_039024535.1 Chloroflexota bacterium | reverse complement strand
CGAAAACATTTCGTCAACTGCCCCACGGCAAGATCAAACACCCGGAGCGTGTGGCAATCTCGCTGGATCACACGGCACCAGCACCCACACCACGCCATGCCGAACTCCACGACCAGATTCGCAAGTTTGTAGCGGAACAGGGAATTATCAACTTTTACGAGGTGGGGCGCGGCATCTGCCATCAGGTCATCAGCGAAGAAGCGTTGATTTCCCCCGGTAAAATGCTCGTCGGGGCCGATAGCCACAGTCCGCACTATGGCTGGATGGGCGCTTTTGGCGCGGGGATTGGCCGCACGGAAGTAGCGGCGGTGTGGGCGACCGGGCAACTGTGGATGCGCGTGCCAGAAACGCTGCGTGTAACCCTGATTGGTGAACTGCGGCGCGGCGTGATGAGCAAGGATTTTACGCTCAGTCTCATCGGGCAGCTATCGTCCGAGGGGGCCAATTACATGGCCGTGCAGTTCGATGGCGACGGGGCACACAACCTGAGCATTGACTCGCGGATGGTCATAACGAACATGATGGCGGAGATGGGCGCAAAAAATGCGTACATGGCCCCGGACGACGATACGTTCGCGTGGCTGGAAAAGCAACTGCGGCGCAGTGGCCGCTCTGCAGACGATGCCGCCATTGCTGACCAGATCGCACAGTTCCATGACGAGGCGCTGTACTCTGATGAGGACGCCGAATATGCCGCACACCACACCATCGACCTGAGCATGATAGAGCCTGCTGTGGCGCGTCCGCACCATGTGGATAACGTTGTGCCGCTGTCTGATGTGGCGGGGCTGGGCGTGGATGTCGGGTTCATCGGGACGTGTACGAATGGCCGTCTGGAAGACCTGGCCGCTGCTGCCGAGGTGGTGCGTGGCAAAAAACTGAGCAAGCGCCTGATTATCGTCCCGGCTTCGTCGCAGGTGATGGAAGATGCCAGCCGTAATGGTGTACTGGGCGATTTGCTGGCAGCAGGCGCGACCCTAGGCACGCCGGGATGTGGGCCGTGTGTGGGCAATCACATGGGCGTGCTGGCCCCCGGCGAAGTGTGCATCAGCAGTGCGAACCGCAACTTCCAGGGGCGCATGGGCCAGCGCGAGGCGGAAATCTACCTGTCGAATCCGGCGGTGGTGGCGGCGAGTGCGCTGGTGGGCAAAATCACGCACCCGGACGAAATTTAAAGCAACCCATCGTGTAGGGGCATGGCATGCCATGCCCCTACCGACGTACCCACGAAGGAAAACCACATGACAGCTACCACACACCGCGTCTGGAAATTTGGCGATAACGTCAACACGGATGTGATTTACTCCGGACGCTACACCTATACGATTACGGAGCGCAGTGAAATGGCGCAGTACGCTATGGAAGATCTCGACCCGGCGTTTGCGAAAAAGGCACAATCCGGCGATGTGATTGTGGCGGGGCGTAACTGGGGCAATGGCAGCAGCCGCGAACAGGCCGTGATTGCACTGGTGGAACTGGGCATTAAGGCGATTATTGCAGAGAGTTTTGCGCGCATTTACTACCGCAACGCGATTAATGAGGGCCTGTTGATGATTCAGTGCCCGGAGGCTGTGCCGTATATTGAAAGCGGGGATGAGGTGCTGATTGATGTGGAAAATGCGACGCTGACTGTGGGTGAACGGTCGTTCAGCTTCCCACGATTGCCGGAATCGGTGCAGAAAATTGTGCAGGCGGGTGGATTAATTTCATATTTGAAACAAACATATCACGAAACGTAAAGATGTTATTTAATAGTTTCAAAAGTTCGTAAAAATTACCGGCAATATTTCGTGAAATGGTGTAGTATTTGTGTTAAGGGAAGTCAAGATTTCCAGACAAGTGAGGTACCGGGAGATACCAATGGCAACGCGCACAATTACACTTATCCGTCACGGTCAGTACGACACGGATTCCACGATTACCGGCGGCGGCGACCTGCTGCCCACCGGCTGGGAGCAGACAGAGTACCTCGCACAGGCACTCCACAACGAAGGCACCGCCACGAACATCTACACGAGCACCATGCGCCGCGCCCTCACCACCGCGCACATCATCGCCACCACCCTGCCAGACCTGCCCTTCAAGCAGGACAAAATGCTGATGGAAGCCCTGTTCTACATTCCGAGGGGCACTGAGCATGTGTTTGGCAATGTGAAAACCAGCACACTCGCCAAGCACCGTGTGCGCGTGGCCTACGCCTACAAGAAGTACACCGCCCCGGCAAAACTCCGGGATGAGCACGATGTTCTGGTGTGCCACGGCAACATCATCCGTTACTTCCTCGTCCGTGCCAAACGCGCCTCTATTGAAACGTGGGCGAATACAGAAATTTACCACGCCAGCATTACCCGCCTGCGCGTGGACAAAGATGGTCTCGTCAGTGTGGTATGCGAAAACAACATTAAACACCTGCCCACACGCCTGCACACCGTCAGCTAGTCGGGGTCGTAAAAACGCACATCGTCAATCTGCGACGGCAGGAACTCACCAGACGGTTTGCCGTAACCCAGTTCCTGCATCAGTTGTGTGGGGGCGTTGCGTAGCCCCAGCGGAATTGGCAGATTACCACTTTCCTGCACCTCTGCCAGCGCGGTTTTGTAACCGTTGTAGGCGCTGCGGCTTTTAGGCGCTTTTGCCATATACACCGTGCCATGCGCCAGATTGATACCCGCTTCTGGCATCCCGACTGTTTCAACAGCCCGGAAGACCGCATTTGCCAGCGTGAGTGCGTGCGGGTCTGCCATACCAACATCCTCACTGGCGAAAATGACCATGCGCCGCGCAATAAATTTCGGATCTTCGCCACCGGCCACCATCCGCGCCAGATAGTACAACGCTGCATCCGGCTGAGAGGCACGCATACTTTTGATGTAGGCGCTGATGGTGTCATAGTGTTCATCGGCGCTTCTGTCGTAGCGGATTTGCTTCGATTGGAGTGTGTCCTTCAGGGTTTGCAGCGTGATGTCGTTGCCGTAATAGCCTGCTGTGGTTTCCAGCAGGTTCAGTGCTTTGCGGGCATCACCGTTGGCATAGGTTGACAGGAAACCGACTGCATCGTCAGCAACAGCAACCCGTAGCTCATCGGCACCCTGCCGGATGACCCGTGCAACCTCATCGGGCGTGAGCGCATACAACACAAACACCTGACTGCGAGAAAGCAGTGCAGAAATCACCTCGAAGCTGGGATTCTCGGTCGTCGCGCCAATGAGTACCAGCGTACCGTCTTCCACGTAGGGCAATAAAAAATCCTGCTGTGCTCTGTTGAAGCGGTGAATTTCATCCAGGAATAACAGCGCTCCCGATGATTGACGTGACGGTTCATTCATGCTGAATAGATCGCGCTGGGTGGGCTGTGACGGCGCTTTTACGCGCTCTACCAGTGTGGCAAGGTCTTTTTTACCGGCAGAAACTGCCGACAGTTCCACATATTCGCGGTCAGTGGCCGCAGCCAGAATGCGTGCCAGTGTGGTTTTGCCCACTCCCGGCGGCCCCCAGAAGATCATCGAGCGCAAATTCTGGTTTTCCAGCGCCAGCCGCAGTGGTTTACCCGGCCCTACGAGGTGGGCCTGCCCGATGAAGTCATCCAGCGTGGTGGGGCGAATGCGGTCTGCAAGGGGACGGGTGGGTGTCATGGTAGATTCGCTATCTGTTGTCCAACGGATAAACAGGGCGCGGCGTGTGCCGTGCCCCGTTGATATTCTACAGATTGTGTGGCGTTGTGGTTAGATTTCGTTGGTGACGATTAGCGTGAGAGAGGTGGACTTGCCTTTTTCCCATGCGCTGGCGGCTTCTTCCGGCGGGATCGCGTCTTCTAGCTGGAAAACGAGCTGTTCGGCGGCGTCCATGATGCTGTCTTTGACCTGCGGGTTGTGCAGCAGGTGCGCCAGCAGCAGCAGGGCAGACGACCGATGCTCCTGTGAAACGAGCACCTGTGACAGCCCCAGCACGGATGTCATCACGGCATCGACATCGTTGATTTGCTCTGATGCCCGCAGTGCCTCCCGGTAGAATCCTTCCGCTTCGTCGTAACGGTCGATTTGCTGCATTAACTGGCCGAGGCGATTGAGGGTGGCAACCATTCCGACGTTGTCTTTGATGGCCTTGAACGACTCCCGTGAAAGTTTAAGCAGGCGCAGCGCCTCTTTATAGTTGCCGATTTGCTGTTCGGCCTCGCCAAGATTTTGCAGTGTGGCCGCCATTGCAGAGCGATCCCCATTGCGGCGGGCCTGGTTGAGTGTTTCCAGCAGGCGCTCACGGGTTTGTTTGTAGGCTGCGATCTGTTCGTCGGTCGGTTTATCGTCGGTGCGGGCGCTGGTACCGGCACTGCCCCACCCGCTGCCAATCTGCCGGGAGAGTTCGAGGCTTTCCTGGTAGAGCGTTCTGGCGCGGGTCTGGTTGCCAAACTCGTATTCAATGTCGCCAAGGCGGTTGAGCGCACCGATGATGCCCTCGTCGTCCTTGAGTTCGCGGTAGTAGCCGAGGCTTTCTTCGTGGTAGGCACGGGCTTCGTCGAACTGCTCCAGTACCGTCATGACCTGCCCCAGATTTGCCAGATCCTGCGCAATGCCGGGGATGTGCTGGCGCTGCTGGTTTACGCGCAGGTTATCGCGGTAAAGTTGTTCGGCCTGTGTGTACTCGCCAACGCCGAGGTGTGCTGTTGCACGGATGCGCCGATAGTTGATCTGCTTCTGCACATCGGGCGGCTCCTCTGATTCACTGAGGGCCAGCGTGCGTGTCATAAAGCGGATGGCCTCACGGTAGGCACCAGTCTGGACGGAAAGTTCGGCGGCCTGCACGGAGTAGCTTTCTTCGCGGGCGGGGTTTTCTGCCATGCGCCAGTGGTATACCAGTGCCACCATGTGCTCGCGTGAATTCCCGTAGAGGTCTTCCATTGCGGTTGCGATCTGCTCGTGCAGGGCAAGGCGGGCCGGGTGTGGGATGCGCTTGAGAATTTCCTCGCGGATTTTGTCATGGGCAAAGCGCCACTGCTCGTTTTCTACGTGGATGATGGCGGCATCGGAGCAGACCACGAGCCACCAGCCCATGTCCATATCCGGGGCAATGCGCCCCAGCAGGCGCACGTCCAGTTGTCGCCCGAGTGCGGCTGCGGTGTAAAGCAGGTCGCGGGCGTTGAGTGGTACCTGGCTGATGCGGCGCTGAATAATCCGCTGCATACCGCCGGAAAACACATGCTGCGGTAGTGTCGTTAGCCCGATGTGCTCCAGATTACCGGCTTCTTCTGCCAGCGTGCGTACCACCTCAATCAGGAAGTACACGTTGCCTTCTGTCTCGCGCTGGAGCAGGTCAACGACCTGGGGCCGTTCGCCCACGTCGCCCAGCATGTCGTGGCTGATCTCTGCAATACTTTCTGGCGAGAGGCGACCCAGCCGCATATGTTCCACATCACCGAGCTGCTGGCGCATATCCGTTGCTTCGTCGTCACGATAGGTGCCCACAACGAATATCGGCAGACGGTTGATCTGCAATTTGAGCAGGTTTAACAGTGCGATGCTTTCTGTACCGGCCCATTGCAGGTCTTCAAAGGCAATCATCACCGGCTGCTGGATGTGCTCGATTGTGTCGATAATTAGCTTGAGCACACGGGTCTGGATGACGTCGGCAGAGATATTGACTGGCTCGTTATTCTGGCTATCTGGCAGCAGGCTTGCCAGTGTGGATGCTCGACGCTCTCCGATTAAGTCCAGCCAGCTCAGGATGGATTGCCACACATCGAAAATACCGCCGGATTCATTCCGCGCCTGCCCACGCAGAACCAGCATCCCGCGTACCATCGCCCGAATACGAATTTCATCCAGCAACCGCGACTTACCCACGCCGCTTTCGCCGCCTACCAGCCACATGTTACCCTGCCCGTCGATGGTGCGTTCCAGCCCCGCCGTCAGCGATGCCAGTTCTTTATCCCGACCGATGAGGCGGGCCGTTTGCAAAAAGCTCTCGCGGATGGCTTCTGTTTCTGCGGGGAGGTCAATCCGGGCAGCCTCGTTGAGGGATTTAAGGGCGAGGGATGCATCTCTGATGCGATTTTCCGGCGATTTTTCCATCAGTGTGCCAATGAAACGCACAATCGGGTATTCGGCATCAATCAGGCTGAGGTCGGGATAGTCGTTGACGATCTGATGGAGCAGTGTGGACATATTTTCGGTGTCGAACGGGTGCATACCGGACATCATTTCGTAGGTGATGATGCCCACTGCGTACAGATCTGACGATTCTGACGCCTCCTGCTCATAGAGGAGTTCCGGGGCCATGTATGCGAGTGTCCCGGCGATGGCGGTTTCTGCTGTGTCTCGCTTTTTCTGGCGTTTAACTACCGACAGGCCAAAATCCAGCACTTTCACTTCACCATCCACGACGAGCACATTTTCGGGTTTCAGGTCTCGGTGAATGATGTTGCGGCGGTGCAGGTAGACCAGTGCGTTGAGCATCTGCGCTACGTAGCCAATCTGCACGTGCATGTTGCGGCCCCGGCCTGCATCTAGGATGGTTTGTGCGTTTTCCAGCAAGTCCATCGTGAAGTAGGGCTGGCCGCCAGTGTCGAAGCCGTAGTCGCGCACGCCGATGATGTTGGGGTGGCGCAGGGCGGCAAGGGTTTTAAACTCCTGGGCCATTGCGACGCGGTAGCTGCGATCATCGGATGTTGTGCCATCGCCAAGGCTTTGCACGTCGGGTACGACGCGCTTGAGCGCGACATGCTCCCCGGAGAGCATATCCTGCGCACGAAAAACGGCCCCCATGCCGCCGGAACCGATTTCACTTATGATTCTGTATCGATACCCAACAACTTCGGTCATGGCAGTTTCCGGTGCTTGGTCAGTTAGCGGTCATGCTTCATTATAGCCATCCTGTTGTAATTTGCGTACCATGACGGCATAGTTCTATGAGATGCTTATCACTCGCCTGCGGAATGCCCCTGCCCCGGTTGCTCCTCGTCAAGAAAATCGCGAATTTTATCTAACAACTGCGGGAACTTCACGGGCTTGCTTTCGTATTCATCACAGCCTGCTGCCAGGCACTTTTCGCGGTCGCCAGCAATGGCATGGGCTGTTAGTGCAATGATGGGAATGTCGCGTGTTTCGGGATCCCCTTTGAGGACGCGGGTGGCCTGCCAGCCGTCCATTACGGGCAGGCTCATGTCCATGAGGATAATATCTGGCTTTCTGGAGCGTGCGAGATCAACGCCCTTCGCGCCATCGGTTGCTACGATGATGTCATAGTCGCGGCGTTGTAACCGGCGCGACAGCATGTCCAGGTTCATTTCGTTGTCTTCTACCAGCAGGATTGTTGCCATGTGTTCCTCTCTTATTCGGTCTTTTTCCTCTGGAGATAGGCATTTGCAAGCCGGCTAACCTCTTTGAGCAGGGTTTCACGCTCGAAGGCACCTTTTTGCAGGATATTCTGTACGGATCCATTCAAGCGTTGACGATCCTGATCGTTAATATCTTTCGCTGTTACGATGACGACCGGAATCTGCTGCCAGTCGTCTCGCCGCCGGAACGATTCGATAAACTGGAAGCCGTCCATCTGCGGCATCATCAAATCCAGTAGAATGAGCGATGGTACCTCGCGCTCCAGCACTTCCAGCGCGACTTTGCCGTTTTCTGCTTGCAGCACGGCTATCCCCTCGCGCTCCAGCGTGCGGCGCATCATCTCGCGGATTTCTGCATTATCCTCAACGATGAGTACCGTCATGGTGGCAATATCTGGCGTGTGATGGGTGTGTATCAGTTCCAGCAGGCGCGGGCGGTTAACCGGTTTTTCCAGGAAGGCAGCCGCACCCAGCGCGAAGCCCATGTTGCGATTGTCTGCCATGGACATCATGATGACGGGGATGCGGGCTGTCTCCGGGAAGTCCTTGAGGCCGCTTAACACCGTCCAGCCATCGGTACCGGGCATTAACACATCCAGTGTAATCACATCGGGCTGCACCTCGCGGGCCAGTGCAAGGCCCTCCACGCCATTATCTGAGGCGACGACGTTAAACCCTTCTTTTGTCATGAAGCGCACAATCAAATCTCTGACCACGGGGTCGTCATCGATAACGAGCAGGGTGCCATCGCTGTTGCCTACTGCTTCGAAGACGCCAGTGGATGCGTCGGTGATTTTTACGGCTGCCAGTTGTGATGTCGTGCGGCGCGGGTCATCTTCTTTTACTTCGACCGGCAGCATAGCAGTAAATGTAGACCCGGTACCGACGCCACTTTCTACCAGCAAATCGCCCCCCATCATGAGACAGAAGCGGTAGCAGATGGCGAGGCCGAGGCCCGTACCGCCGTATTTGCGTGTGGTAGAAGCATCTGCCTGGGTGAACTCTTTAAAGACTTCCTGCATTTGCTCGTTTGTCATGCCGATGCCGGTGTCCCGGACGGAGAACGCCAGCCATGATTCATCCCGGTCGTGGTGTTTGCGGGCCACACTGAGGGTGATGGTACCGTTCTCTGTAAATTTGGCTGCGTTTGAAAGCAGGTTAAACAGCACCTGCCGCACTTTGGTCAGGTCTGCTTTCATGGTGCCCACGTCGTCGGCCACCTCAAGGACGAAGGTATTGTTGTTCTTTTCAACCAGTTGCTGTACGGTGATGCCGACTACATTGAGCATCTCGGCAACTTCAAACTCCTCAACAAACAACTCCATACGGCCTGCTTCGATTTTGGAGAGGTCGAGAATGTTGTTAATCAGGTCAAGCAGATGGCT